>NZ_JBFTMK010000747.1:0-1921 GCF_056396965.1 Pseudomonas sp. 05N434 | reverse complement strand
CGCTTGTAGGAGCCGGCTAGCTGGCGATGGCGATCTTGAGAACGCCATCGCCAGCAAGCCGGCTCCTACAAGCGCGGTCGCAGACCAATCTGTATAGATGTTCATTCCGCGCAAAAATAGTGGCTCCGCTTCCGGCGGCTGAAGACTAGGGTGTATTGACCCTCAGCTCTCAGGACTCGCCATGCATCCCTACTTCTCTCTGCAAGGCCGCACCGCTCTGGTGACCGGCGGCACCCGCGGTATCGGCAAAATGATCGCCAAGGCTTATGTCGAGGCCGGCGCCATCGTGTACGTGTGCGCCCGGGATGCCGAAGCCTGCCAGCAAACTGCCGATGAGCTGAGTGCCTTCGGGATTTGCCACGCCATGGCCGCCAACCTGGCGCATGAAGAAGGCGTTCAACAACTGGCCGCGCAATTGAGCGAACAGATCGGTCATCTGGATATTCTGGTGAACAATGCCGGTACCACCTGGGGTGCGCCGCTGGAGAGTTACCCGGTCAAGGGCTGGGAAAAAGTCATGCAGCTCAACGTCACCTCGGTGTTCAACTGCATCCAGCAATTTCTACCGCTGCTGCGCAAGGCCGGTTCGGCGGCGAATCCGGCACGGATCATCAACATTGGCTCGGTGGCCGGGATTTCTTCCTTCGGCGAACAGGCGTATGCCTACGGCCCGAGCAAAGCCGCCCTGCATCAACTGTCGCGGATTCTGGCGCGAGAGTTGGTGAGCCAGCACATCAACGTCAACGTAATCGCACCGGGACGTTTCCCGAGCAAGATGACTCAGCACATCGGCAACGATGAGCAGGCGCTGGCCGAGGACACGGCGTTGATTCCGATGAAGCGCTGGGGCCGGGAGGAAGAAATGGCGGCGCTGGCGATTAGCCTGGCGAGTACGGCCGGGGCGTATATGACCGGGAATGTCATTCCTTTGGATGGCGGGTTTAGTCTCTAGATCGGCGGCGCGGCTATCGCGGGCAAGCCACGCTCCCACAGGTTTTATGCCGTACACAACATTTGCGTTCACTCGAGAACCTTGTGGGAGCGTGGCTTGCCCGCGATGACGGAGTAATAGGCAGCACCGATCTCGAGGCCGCTCGGGTTATCATGCCGCCCTAATCCCGGCCTCGACCCCAGACCATGACCTACAGCGTTTCCCCCATCGGCTTCGTGCGCTCCTGCTTCAAGGAGAAGTTCGCCATTCCGCGTCAACCGCAACTGGCCCCGGCCGCTCGGGGCGTACTGGAGCTGGTGGCGCCGTTTGATCAGGGTGATGCGGTGCAGGGGCTGGAGCAGGTCAGCCATGTGTGGCTGCTGTTCCTGTTCCATCAAGCGCTGGAAGAAAAGCCACGCCTCAAAGTCCGCCCGCCGCGCCTGGGCGGTAACAAATCCATGGGCGTGTTCGCCACCCGCGCAACGCATCGTCCTAATGGCATCGGCCAGTCGGTGGTCAAACTGGACAAGGTCGAAGCCAATCGACTGTGGATCTCCGGCATCGACTTGCTGGACGGCACGCCAGTTCTCGACATCAAACCTTACGTGCCCTACGCCGACATCATCGACACGGCGTCCAACGACATCGCCAGCGCCCCGCCGCTGCTGATTCCCGTGCAGTGGACGGACTCGGCCCTGCAACAGGCCCACGGCCACGCTCAGCGGCTTGGCGAGCCTCTGGTCGAGTTGATCGAGCAATGCCTGGCACAAGACCCACGCCCGGCGTACCAGATTCCTACGCCTGAGCGCGAATACGGCGCGCAGTTCTGGGATCTGGATGTGCGCTGGCATTATCCTGAGACGGGCGTGATCCGCGTCCTGGAAGTCATTCCCGCAAAAGCCTGAACCCCGGAAACGAAAAAGCCCGCATGACCTTCTCAGGTCATGCGGGCTTTTCTGTGCACTACGCCATTGAATGTAGGAGCCGGGG
>NZ_JBFTMK010000746.1:0-1929 GCF_056396965.1 Pseudomonas sp. 05N434 | reverse complement strand
GGTGTTGTTGTGTGTGCTGGGTGTGGAGGTGTTATTAAATAAATGGCTTGGTTGATGATGCTCCGCACTACATTGCATAGTGCGGAGCTTTTATGAGTTATTTATTGCGTGTAATAAACGCGCGAATTCGCTCTGCGGCTTCAATGCATTCTGCCAACGGTGCAACCAGCGCCATACGTACTCGGCCTGCTCCGGGGTTTGAGCCGTTCACTTCGCGAGACAGGTAAGACCCTGGTACGACCGTCACGTGTTCCTCGGCAAACAGATCCCGGCAGAACGCCGCGTCGTCGCCATTTACGTTTGGCCACAGATAGAAACCGCCATCCGGGCGCTGCACATCCATCACCGGGCTGAGGATTTCCAATACCGCATCGTATTTCTCACGGTACAGCGCACGGTTGGCCCGCACATGCACTTCGTCGTTCCACGCGGCAACGCTGGCCAGTTGCGTTTGAACYGGCATCGCACAGCCGTGGTAAGTGCGATACAGCAGGAACCCCTTGAGGATGTCTGCATCGCCGGCCACAAAGCCCGAACGCAGGCCTGGCAGGTTGGAACGCTTGGACAGGCTATGAAACACCACGCAACGCTTGAAATCTTTGCGGCCTAGTTCAACGCAGGCGCTGAGCAGGCCGGGTGGTGGGGTCTGTTCATCGAAGTACAGTTCGCTGTAGCACTCGTCAGCGGCGATCACGAAATCGTATTCGTCGGCCAGGGCGATCAGTTTTTTCAGGGTTTCAACCGGGATCAACGCGCCGGTCGGGTTGCCCGGCGAGCACAGGAACAGGATCTGGCAACGCTTCCAGATGTCTGGCGAAACAGCGTCGAAATCCGGGTTGAAGCCGTTTTCGTCAAGGCATGGCAGGTAATGCGGCTTGGCTCCGGCCAGGAACGCCGCGCCTTCGTAGATCTGATAGAACGGGTTCGGGCTGACCACCAGCGCGTCTTCACCACGGTTGACCACGGTCTGGGTGAATGCGAACAACGCTTCGCGGGTGCCGTTGACCGGCAGCACGTTGCGCGCGGGGTCGAGCCAGCCATTTGGAACGCTGAAACGGCGTTCGCACCATGCGGCGATCGCTTCACGCAGGGCCGGGATGCCGAGGGTGGTCGGGTATACGGCCATCTGATCCAGATTGCTTGCCAAGGCTTCGGCGACAAAGCTTGGCGAGCGATGCTTCGGTTCGCCGATGGACAACGCGATGGCGCGTTTGTCCGGGTTTGGCGTGACGCTGCCGAGCAGGGCGCGGAGCTTTTCGAACGGGTAGGGCTGCAACTGGTTCAGAGCGTTGTTCATGGGGGCCTCGTTCAATATGGGAGCGGGCCTGTGTGGCGAGGGAGCTTGCTCCCGTTGGACTGCGCAGCAGTCGCAAGCTTTTGGGGTCGCTTCGCGACCCAGCGGGAGCAAGCTCCCTCGCCACACAAGCCCGCTCCCACAGGGGGATTGGGTTGATTCAGATGCTGATGCGCGAATGTTTGATATCGGGTTCCTGGTTGACGCTCAGCTGTTTGACGATTGCATCCTGCAAGCGGCTGCACAGCAAGGGGTCGGACAGCGGCTGATTGTTGGCGTCGGTGATAAAGAACACGTCTTCCACGCGCTCGCCCAAGGTGGCGATCTTGGCGTTCTGCAGCGACAGGTCGAACTCGAGGAAGATCGTGCCGATCCGCGCCAGTAACCCAGGACGGTCGGGTGCGCTGAGTTCCAGCACGGTCACCGGACGCTGGGCATCGTTGTGGATTGTCACCTGTGGCGCAAAGGTAAAATGTTTGAGCTGACGCGGCACCCGACGCTGGATAATCGTTGGGTAGTTGTCCGGATTGCGCAGGGCTTCGGTCAGGCCTTCGCGGATCTGCTTGACCCGCGCCGGGTTGTCGCCGATCGAGTCGCCATCGGTGTCGAGCACGATATAGGTGTCGAGGGTGAAC
>NZ_JBFTMK010000745.1:0-1939 GCF_056396965.1 Pseudomonas sp. 05N434 | reverse complement strand
CTTTTCGTCAAAATCCAGGAGCTGGATCCGCCGGCAGCTGGCGTGACCATGGTGACTGATGCTTCTGCAAAGTACCTGCTGGTAAATCGCAAAACGGGCGAAACCTTGCTCGAAGAAACGATCATCACCCAGGGCATCGTCCCTCCAGGCTACGCCTTCGCGGGTGTCGTCCGCCTCAAGGAATCAGTCAATCGCGCCGTACAGAACAATATTCGAGACTTCCTGGCGAAACTGGAAGCTCAGAAGTTGAACTAGGCGTAAAGACAAGGTAATCGCCTTGGAAGGACGTGCTCGGTGAAACGCTGTATGACTTCGTGAGGCTACAACATCCAACGCCATTGCCTACGCCCGCTACAGAATCGGCCGGCTGTTTCGCCAGGCGGTCGCCGGTATCTTGTCTCCCGTCACCGCCCGCAGTGACCGGGCGGAGTAGCACGACTCCATTACCTGCGTACAGTTGTCATCTTTTTTCAACCCTGCACGGCTCCATTCAAAAGGACCGACGCAGCGCTCAGCGTCATATCCATCCGCCGGTGACCGATCAGGCATTCTCCTACCAAATCCTTGATTCAAAAAAACCGCGCCGTCGCGCGCGCCCTGCATGACTTTAAGCGGGCGACAGGTGCGGCCGTGCCGCAACACAACCCTAAAATTGTCAGACGCTTCCTCGTTTTTTGAAAGCGCTCACACGTTTAACGATGCGTGTTTAAAGACACCCGCTGTTACGTCCTAACGGCTACAACGCCTTGCGTCGTTGCCTACGCGTGCGCCAGAATCCGCTGGCTTGTGCGGCTGTGGGGCGGGCTATATCGTTTCCCTGTCACTGAAAAACAGTGATCGGGTTTGGTAGCCCGCTTCGAAACAGTCGCATTGCGACACCTATGCAGTCTCTTTTTTTTTGGGACTCGGCTTTATATGGTGGGCATGCGTGGGGCTCCTTCGTGAGCGCCGGGTTTCCCGTTTCGACCGGTCTACCAACCCACGTATGGCCGCCACCCTTCGTTTGGTAGCGAGGGTGATGGCTCCCCAATATTCGAAACCGGAGTTCCATCTATGTTCAAAGTGACACCTAACCCACCGGGACCTGACACCGATCCGGCATCCCCGTACGAATCCGACGATTCAAAAAAATTTCACGAAGCCGCCGAACGCGCTCTCAATTTCTACCTCAACCCGGCGGCGATCATGAACAACACCCCACGCAAACCCAGCACCATGTACATGGTTGCGCCGGATGTTGGCCATGAAGCCTTGCTGGTTCAAACGTGCGAGAACCTGGCGTCGGCCAGTGTCATGGCCAGCGACATCGCTGCATTGGTGGAGGGCACCCACCGCAATACCCTGCTGGCGCTTCAGCAGGTCATCATGCTGGCGGAACTGGCGGTGAATCGAATGCTGGATAACTTCGTTCCACCCAAGTAATCACTCAGCCCTTTACCGAGAGGCTTGCCCCTCGGTAAAGGGCTTTGATAGTTACAATGCGAAGGGCGCGCATCCAACTTCACCCTCAAATCCCCCTTCAAAAACGCCAGCGGTGACATGGTCACCAAACGGCCGATCACGCGCTGGGGCTGCTCCGCAGCCCAACGGGAGCAAGCTCCCTCGCCACAAAAGCATTTCCTTTTGGCCACTCTCGCAAATCATCTGCACTGAATCCCGCCCACAAAAAAGCCCACTGACCGTCACCGATCCAGTGGGCTTTCCGATTACGCTTCTACTTACAAAGCCATATCCGTCGCAGCATTAGCCTTCGGCGCCTTAGCCGGAGCAGCCGGAGCAGCAGCCGGRGCCGCCACCTGACCAATCACCGGCGGCGGAGTCAGCTCCAGCACCTTGGCGGTGTAAGCCCACTCTTGAGCCACTTTCTCAGGGCTGTTGTTCAGCTGAGTGCCGTAGCTAGGCACGATCTGGTGCAGTTTTTCCTGCCAGGCTGGGGTGG
>NZ_JBFTMK010000744.1:0-1940 GCF_056396965.1 Pseudomonas sp. 05N434 | reverse complement strand
CATCATAATTACATTGGTGGTTGGCCACATAGATATATGGCTTGGCAGTGGAGATAGTATCGAATCCATTCACAGCGACACGAACCGAGAATATTTTATTAATCACTGAATATGACCGACAGGCCACATGCAGATTCCTGTTCTTTATAGGATTGATTAACATGTATACGCATAAAAAAGGAAAACTCAGGACAATGAACAGCAACACCAACAACCATCTTACAAACGAAATCATAGGTTACCCGCCTTTTCTGAATCACTTGAGCCGGTGAAAAAACCCTCTCGAACATCATTACGTTCAATCAGCGCGACACCATAAAAACCTTCATCATCAACACACGCCATCACCCCAAAACTTTGGGCCGGAACACCATTCGCCATTTCGGCCAATTGATAGGCGCCCACCAGAGACAGACTCAGAGCCTTCGCCCGATCCAGCATCTCGAACCGCGCCCCGAAGGCACGATTCAGGCTGCTCAAGGACATCTGCCAGGAATCCGCAGCAGCGAGGTTCACTCGACTGACCTGATCAAGTTCAACACCCTGCCCTGCCAGAAATGTGAGTATCAGGTCGATCAGGCCGGCCGAGTCAGAGGAAAATAGACGCCCCGTCATGCATGACCTGACGATCAATCCCTGGACCTTCAGGTCAGCAACTGCCTGAAAGCTGAAAATCGCCGCCGTATCCAGTCGTTTTTCAGCAGGCAGATTAATGCTCTGTGCGTAGAGCGTTCCAAACTCACCGCTAAACGTTTCAATCGCCGTCGTGTAGATATAGTCAGACTCGCCTCGCATGGCAATTCTTAACCCCTGAACTAATGCGTGATAGAAGCTCAACTCTTTCGCGCACAGAGAAACGTTCGGTCCTTTAATGCCATATTTGATCGCCAACTGACCCAATGAAGAATTTATGACGGTATTGGGGATTTGTGCCGGATTGACCTGAAATGCAAAACGACTCTCGTTCGACTCTTTTATCAGTTGAATAACGGTGTCGATGGAACCATTGGATGTTGCACCGATAATGGCTGAACCCGCCAGGGAGTCTCCGTCATTGCCATCCTCGATCAACGACATCGCCGCCAATAGCAACAGGGATTGTCGATCGAAATTTTTCAGCTCACGGCTCGGCACAAGTTCGCCGGAAGCCAGGTYCCACGCAGGTCTTTTTCCGCGATGTAACTCCACGCCCCCTTGCTCGAATACACCGGGCATTTGCAACATGACCCAATCGTTTAAAACCAATGCAACGATAGCGTCACCCGTCATTTGAGATTACCGAATACCAAAATTGAATTATTCCCGCCAAAAGCGAAAGCATTATTGACCGCCACATCGACTTTTCCGGCTCTGAAGCCCTCCGCGACGATGTCGATGGGTATTTCAGGGTCCTGTTCAGAAACATTGATCGTAGGAGGCAATCCCTCGCTTAGCGCAAGCATGCAGGCAATTGCTCCAAAACCAGCCGCCGCCCCCATGCTGTGCCCCATCATTGACTTAATGGAACTAACCGGCGGTGGCGAATGGCCAAAGACCCTCTCAATTGCCATGTATTCATTGCTGTCATTGGCAACCGTACCGGTACCGTGAGCGCATATATAGCCAACCGCTCCAGGCGCGACCAATGCATTTGCAAGCGCCGACTCCATGCAATCGCCAACACTATGATGATTGAGTCTCACCATATGGTCGGCATCACAGTTCATCGAAAACCCGAGGACTTCGGCATAGATAGGTGCCCCGCGACGTATTGCCCGATCGTAATCCTCAAGGACCAGTGCACTACCACCTTCTGCGGTCAAAACGCCTTTGCGGCCTGAATTGAAAGGCGTGCAGTTTTGGTCTGTCATGCTGCCCAATCGACCACCTTCTGCGGTCAAAACGCCTTTGCGGCCTGAATTGAAAGGCGTGCAGTTTTGGTCTGTCATGCTGCCCAATCG
>NZ_JBFTMK010000743.1:0-1941 GCF_056396965.1 Pseudomonas sp. 05N434 | reverse complement strand
CTCACTCTCTGCCAGCGACTCCGGCAAGGCTGCGCAGTTAACCTGTATCAGCGGTTTGTGGTGGCGCCTTGAAAGACGATGCAAGCGCCGTGCGAACAGCTCTTTGCCGACGCCGGTCTCGCCCAGCAGCAATACCGGCAGATCGGAATCGGCCAGTACATCCAGCTCATTGAGCAACTGATGCAACACCTCACTTTGCCCAAGGATCTCGCCTTCTCCGACGGGCACGCGCAAGTCCTGAGGATCGCTGCGGGACAGGCGCAAGCTGCGGTTTTCCTGCTCCAGGCGGGTGACCCGCACGGCGGCTTCGATCTGCAAAGTGCAACGCTTGAGTTCTTCCCGCGCCCGGTTGTCAAAGGTCCCGGCGTGCAGCGCATCGAGGGTGATCGCGCCCCAGATCCGCCCCTCGACATAGAGGCTCACGCCCATGCAGTCATGCACCGGCAGCGGTTCGCCGACATGGTTGTCGAGCAAGCCGTCGTAGGGGTCCGGCAGGCGGCTGTCGGGCTCGAACCAGGTCGGCTCGCGCGACGCCATGATTGCCGCCAGCCGAGGATGCTGGGCAATGACGAACCGGCGCCCCAACGCTTCATGAACCAGCCCCACCGTTGCAACGGGCCTGAGGCTGTCGTCATCCAGACGCAGCAAGCCCACGGCGCCACTGTTGAAGTATTCGCGCAGGGTCTGGACCAGTCGTTGCAACCGCACGGCATTGGGCAACTCGACGATCAGGTCGGCCGCCAGGCTTTCTCGCAGCATGGTAGTCATCACCCTCTATGGTTGTATTTACCCTGAAGCATCAGGGTGAATATCACCACAACTAAAAATTAATCCATGTTTTTCAATACGTTAAAAATGGCATGCCGGGTGCAATGAGCCTGGGGAACCGTTGAAACCCAAACAAGGARCCCTGATGAGCCAGCCCCTATTGGAACAAAGTCTCGGCCAACTGGCCTGCGACATTCCCGGTGCCACCCGGATCTTTCACACCTTCAAACTGGACTTCTGTTGCGGCGGGCATAAAAGCCTGCGTGAAGCGGCCCTTGGCAAAAACCTCGATCCGGTCCTCATTGCCGACGCCCTGCAGATTCTGCAAGACGCCGGCGAAACCCAGCACGACTGGCGCAACGAACCGTCGGAACTGCTGATCGCCCACCTTCTGGCGCGCTACCACGCCCGCCACCGCGAGCAACTGCCGGAGCTGATCCGACTGGCTCGCCGCGTCGAGCAGGTCCATGGCGCGCGCAGCAGTTGCCCCAACGGCCTGGCCGATCTGCTGACAGACATGCAGCAGGAACTCGAAGGCCACATGCTCAAGGAAGAACAAGTGCTCTTCCCGATGTTGCAACAAGGCGTTGGCCCTCAGGCCGCACCGCCGATCCAGGTGCTGCGTTTCGAACACGATCAACATGGTGAAGCGCTGGAGAAGATGCTCGCCCTGACCAATCACATCATCCCGCCCGCCGATGCCTGTAACACCTGGCGTGCGCTCTACCGCGGGCTGCTGGAGTTCAAAGACGACCTGATGCAACACATCCACCTGGAAAACAACGTGCTGTTCATTAATGCCCTGAACCCCCGCCATTGATCGATTACCGGCCACCCCCCAACCCGCGCCATCCAACCGGATGACGCGGGTTTTGTTTATGAGGGACGTATTGCGATCAGCCGTGCCAATAGAACATGGCCTTGGCCAGGATCACGATCAACACCATGTGCCCGAGAATGCTGCGGCGAATCCAGCTTGCGCGGGTCGCGGTCAGGCGCCCGTGGGTCAGCCAATAGGCCAGCAGCAAGTAATGACCGATGATGCTCAAGGCCAACAGGATTTTCAGGCTCAGCAACGTACCAAAACTGCTGGCCAGCGGCTGACTCAATGCGCCACGGTACTGCCACGCCAAACCGATGCCGGCGCCATACAACAGCAACACCACGCCGTGC
>NZ_JBFTMK010000742.1:0-1949 GCF_056396965.1 Pseudomonas sp. 05N434 | reverse complement strand
GACCAATGCCGCCGGCACACCGGTCACCGTGACCCTGAGCAATGGCGCCGTCATCACCATCGACGCCGGTAAAACCACCGGCACCGTGACCGTCCCGGCTCCATMCGATGACGTTTACAAAGATGCSGGCACSGTCCAGGCCACCATCTCCACCGCCACCGGTGGCAATTTCGAAAACCTGGTGCCGAGCACTGCCCCGGCAGYCACCACCGTCACCGAYACSATCGACACCAGCACCGTTTCGCTGACTGCGACYGCGAACGTSGCCGAAGGTGGGACCGTGGTTTACACCGCGTCCGTGTCAGCGCCAGTCACCGGCTCGCCAGTGGTTGTGACCCTGTCCAACGGCCAGACCATTACCATTCCGGTCGGCGCCAGCAGCGGCTCTGTCAATTTTGTTGCACCCAACGATGCGTTGGCGGGTGGCGGCTCCTTGAGCGTCAAGATCGACGACGCCAAGGGCGGCAAYTACGAGAAGCTGGAAGTCGACGGCAAGTCGGCGGATACCTCGGTGACCGACACCCCAGACACCACCACACTCAGCCTGAGCGCAACCGACTCGGTGGCTGAAGGTGGTTCCATCGTTTATACCGCGACCCTGACCAACGCCGCCGGCACGCCAGTGACCGTGACCCTGAGCAACGGTGCCGTGATCACCATCGACGCCGGTAAAACCACCGGCACCGTGACCGTCCCGGCTCCATCCGATGACGTTTACAAGGACGCGGGCACGGTCCAGGCCACCATTTCCACCGCCACCGGTGGCAATTTCGARAACCTGGTGCCGAGCACTGCCCCGGCAGTGACCACCGTCACCGACACGATCGACACCAGCACCGTTTCGCTGACTGCGACTGCGAACGTCGCCGAAGGCGGCACCGTCACTTACACCGCAACCGTCGGTGCGCCAGTGACTGGTAGCCCGGTCACCGTGTCCCTGGCCAACGGCCAGACGATCACCATCGAYRTCGGCAAAACCACCGGTACCGTGACCACCGCCGCGCCGAACGACGCGTTGACCGGCCATGCTCCGCTRACCAACTCGATCACCAACGTCAGCGGCGGCAAYTACGARAAYCTGGTGGCGGACAAAACGCCGGTCAGCACCACCGTGACCGACACCGTCGACACCACGACCCTCAGCCTGAGCGCGACCGACTCGGTGGCTGAAGGCGGTTCCATTGTTTACACCGCGACCCTGACCAATGCCGCCGGCACTCCGGTCACCGTGACCCTGAGCAATGGCGCCGTCATCACCATCGACGCCGGTAAAACCACCGGCACCGTCACCGTCCCGGCTCCATCCGATGACGTTTACAAAGACTCCGGCACGGTCCAGGCCACCATCTCCACCGCCACCGGTGGCAATTTCGARAACCTGGTGCCGAGCACTGCCCCGGCGGTSACCACCGTCACCGACACGATCGACACCAGTACCGTTTCTCTGACTGCGACTGCGAACGTCGCCGAAGACGGCACCGTCACTTACACCGCAACCGTCGGTGCACCAGTGACTGGCAGCCCGGTCACCGTGTCCCTGGCCAACGGCCAGACCATCACCATCGACGTCGRCAAAACCACCGGTACCGTGACCACCGCYGCGCCGAACGACGCRTTGACCGGCCAYGCTCCGCTRACCAACTCGATCACCAACGTCAGCGGYGGCAACTACGAGAACCTGGTGGCGGACAAAACGCCGGTCAGCACCACCGTGACCGACACCGTCGACACCACCAACCTCAGCCTGAGCGCATCCAACTCGGTAGCCGAAGGTGGCCAGATCACTTACACCGCRACCCTGACCAACGCCGCCGGCACTCCGGTCACCGTGACCCTGAGCAATGGCGCCGTCATCACCATCGACGCCGGTAAAACCACCGGCACCGTGACCGTCCCGGCTCCATCCGATGACGTTTACAAAGATGCATCCGATGACGTTTACAAAGATG
>NZ_JBFTMK010000741.1:0-1952 GCF_056396965.1 Pseudomonas sp. 05N434 | reverse complement strand
CT
This sequence comes from Pseudomonas sp. 05N434, assembly GCF_056396965.1. Taxonomy (NCBI): domain Bacteria; kingdom Pseudomonadati; phylum Pseudomonadota; class Gammaproteobacteria; order Pseudomonadales; family Pseudomonadaceae; genus Pseudomonas; species Pseudomonas sp. 05N434. The sequence goes on along the minus strand of NZ_JBFTMK010000741.1, from coordinate 1,950 downwards.
ATCTGCAGTGGTACCTCTCGCAAAACATAATGGCGCTCATGCTGTTCACGCTCCTCGGGGTCCTGCTGCTTGCTTCGATGACTTACCTGGCCCTGCGCTTACGGGCCAAACGTCGTCTTGGCCAATGAGCTGCGCATGCCTGTGTCGTCCATGAGCAGCCGGGCGGTTTCACTTCGCCAGTGCCTGCGCGGTAACGCGCGCAGGTTGAGCGTTGTGCTTGCGCTCGCCCTGCCGGTGCCTGCGATAGCCGCCACAACTCCCTGTGAGTTGCCGGCCTGGCCACTGTGGCAAACCTATGCAACGCGCTTCGTCCAGGCCGACGGCCGGGTTCTGGAATCGAGCCTGGAGAACAATCACAGCACTTCTGAAGGGCAATCCTACGGCATGCTCTTCGCACTGATCGGCAACGATCAGGCACGCTTTGACAAACTCTGGCGCTGGACATCAGCCAACCTCGCAGGCTCCACCACCGCCACTCGCCTGCCAGGCTGGTTATGGGGGCAAGGCACGGACGGTCAGTGGCGCCTGCAGGACGCCAACTCGGCTGCCGACGCCGACCTGTGGATCGCCTACGCCCTGCTCGAAGCCGCACGCCTGTGGCATCGGCCGGACTATCGCCAGGATGCCCTGCACCTGATGGCGACGATTGAAGCGCAATTGGTCGTCTCGCTGCCCGGGCTGGGGCCGATGGTATTGCCTGGACCACAGGGCTTCGTCCTGCCGGATGCTCTCTGGCGCCTGAACCCCAGCTACCTGCCACTGCCACTGTTACGGCGGCTGGCCAAGGAAGCTCCCAACGGGCCCTGGCAAGCGATTGCCAACAACACCGCGACGATGATTGCCCAATCAAGCCACCACGGTTTTGTCGCTGACTGGGTCGGTTATCAAGGCACTTCAGCGCAATCGGGTGTCTTCGTCAGCGACCCGATCAACGGCGACACGGGCAGCTACGATGCCATTCGCGCGTACCTCTGGCTGGGCATGAGCGACGCCTCCGAACCGCTGGCAGCGCTCCTGCTCAAACGGCTGGACGGCATGGCTCGCAGCACTGTCGCGACGGGTTCCCCCCCGGAAACAATCCGGATTCTCCACGGCAGTGTCCAGGGTCAGAGCCCGTTCGGATTCTGGGCTGCACTGATTCCCTACCTTGAGGCCAAGGGGCATCCCCGATTGGCCGATCAACAACGCCAGCGCGTGGAGCTCGCCTTGCAAGAGGCGCTGGCCAGGCCTGATGCCGACGCCAGTCCGCCGCGTTACTACAACTTCATGCTTAGCCTGTTCGCGCTCGGCTGGGCAGATAAACATTACCGATTCCGGGAAGACGGAACGCTGAAACTCTCCTGGGAGACCGCATGCACGCGCACCACCGCACGCTAGCCATCGCCGTCATGAGCGCATGGACGGCTGCTGCACACGCTCAAAGTCCGACGCCACAGACGTTACTCGTCGAGCAAGGGCATTACTGGCAGTCGCACAACAACCCTCAACGCGCTACGGAAGTCTGGCAGAAAGTCCTGCTGCTGGACCCGGTCCAGGTTGACGCACTCTATGGCCTGGGCTTGATCGGCGTGCAACAGGGCAAGCCACAACAGGCGCAGCAATACCTCGCCCGCTTGCAGGCCATCCAGCCAACGCCTCGGCAGGCTCTGCAATTGGCGCAGGACATCGGCGTGGCCCAACCGCAGAACCAGCAGCGCCTGGAGGAGGCTCGGCGCCTCGTCGATGCCGGTGAGCGTGACAAGGCGACCGCCGTGTTTCGCTCGCTGTTCGATGGCCGCCCACCTCAAGGTACGATCGGCCGCGAGTATTACAACAACCTTGCCTTCAATCAGGCTGACTGGGCTGAAGCACGCAGCGGATTCCAGCGCCTGCAACGTGAGATGCCCAACGACTCGATCGTCGCGCTGTTTTACGCCAAGCATCTGGTCCGTCGTGAAGACAGCCGTGCCG
>NZ_JBFTMK010000740.1:0-1963 GCF_056396965.1 Pseudomonas sp. 05N434 | reverse complement strand
CTTCGGCGGTAAACGCCGTCAACCCCAACTGATCCTCCAGGCGGAAGATCAGCTCTTCAATATCCTCTTTGTCCAAGCCCAACTGCATCAGGTTGGTGTTGTCGTCGAAGTCATCCTGGTTTTCCAGCAGGCGGCGGATGCGACGATGCACGGCGGCACGAACGGCGGCTCTTGTCATGAGGTCCTTCTTCGAGAACGTTATGAGGTCCCTGACGCTGAGTACAGCAGGCTTCAGGCGTGTCGGCGCTGCCACTCGTCAATCATCGAGCGCAGATACTCTCCGGAAGGCTACCGAAATGCGTTCGATCTTGAACCACTGATCGCGGCTGACGATCTTCATGGGCAAATTCCTTCAGGCGAAAAAAAACGGGTGTGGCAACCGACGCCACACCCGCCGAAGAAAGCATCAGGTCGTTATAGAAGTCTTAGGCAGCGCTCGCCACTACGGCCGGGCGACGGGACAGAAGGCTGACCACCACGAAACTCACCAGGCCCACGCCGAGGCTGTAGTAGATCGGAGTATTGGCGTCCATACCGTCCTTGATCATGAACAGCAGCGCAGTGRCAAAGCCCAGGCCCATGCTGGCGATGGCGCCGGCGGTGTTTGCGCGTTTCCAGAAGATCGCGCCGATCAGCGGGATCAGCATGCCGCCCACCAACAGGTTGTAAGCCAGGGTCAGCGCGCTGATCACGTCATGTACGACCAGAGCGATGCCGAGTACGACGATGCCGGTCAACAGGGTGAACAGGCGGTTCATGCCCAGGCTCGACTGTTTGCCTCCACGCAGTTTCGGCAGCAGGTCTTCGGTCAGTGTGGTGGCAGCGGCGAGCAGGCCGGCGCTGGCGGTGGACATCATGGCCGCCAGGGCCGCGGCGATCACCAGACCACGGATACCGTCCGGCAGGGACAGTTTGACGATGGCGGCGAAAGCGTTGTTGACGTTGTCCAGGTCCGGGATCAGCACGTGAGCGGCCATGCCGATCAGGGCGCAGGCCAGGCCGTAAAGGATGCAGTAGAAGCCTGCGAAGGTACCGGCGACCTGAGCCACTTTGGCGCTCTTGACGGTGAACACACGCTGCCAGATGTCTTGGCCGATCAGGATCCCGAAGAAGTAGATCATGAAGTAGGTGATGATGGTGTCCCAGCCAATCGTGGTGAAGCTGAAGGCAGTGGCCGGCAGTTTCAACACCAATTCATCCCAGCCGCCAACGCGGTACAGGCAGATCGGCAACAGGATGAACATCAGGCCCACGGTCTTGATCACGAACTGGACGATGTCGGTCAAGGTCAGGGACCACATGCCGCCGATGGCCGAGTAGATCACCACCACGCCACCGCCGAGCAATACCGAGACCCAGAACGGCAGGCCGAACAGCACTTGCAGCACGGTGCCGATTGCCAGGATCGAAACTACGCCGATCATCAGCGCATACGCCAGCATGATCACCGCGCTCGCGGAGCGGGCCATCGGGTTGTAGCGTTTTTCCAGCACTTGGGTAACGGTGTAGATTTTCAGTTTCAGCAGCGGTTTGGCGAGGAACAGGTTCAGCGCCACGATCCCGCAGCCGAGTGCCGCGCACAGCCAGAAACCGGAGATGCCATGGACGTAGCCCAGGCGCACGGTGCCGACGGTGGAYGCGCCGCCCAGAACGGTGGCGGCCATGGTGCCCATGTACATGCTCGGGCCGAGGTTGCGACCGGCGACCAAAAAGTCTTCGTTGGTCTTGGCCTTGCGCATGCCGTAATAGCCGAGCATCAGCATCGCGGCGGCGTAGATGAGTACGACGAATAAATCCAAAGCCATGATGGCGTGTCTCCGATTGTCTTTTTTATGGTGAGGCTGAATAGCAATATGGCCATGAGACCGCTTTTTGTGGCGAGGGAGCTTGCTCCCGCTGGGCTGCGAAGCAATGAGACCGCTTTTTGTGGCGAGGGAGCTTGCTCCCGCTGGGCTGCGAAGCA
>NZ_JBFTMK010000739.1:0-1967 GCF_056396965.1 Pseudomonas sp. 05N434 | reverse complement strand
ATGCTTACCTGTCAGCGTGCCAACTGGGTATCACCCTCGCCTCTCTGGGTCTGGGCTGGGTCGGCGAACCGGCGTTCGCGCACCTCCTGGAGCCTGTGCTGAGTGCCGTGGGTGTAGATTCCGCTGAAGTGGTCAAGGCAGTTTCGTTCTTCACGGCGTTCTTCATCATTTCGTACCTGCACATCGTGGTCGGTGAGCTGGCACCAAAATCCTGGGCCATCCGCAAACCCGAGTTGCTGTCGCTGTGGACGGCGGTGCCGCTGTACTTGTTCTACTGGGCCATGTACCCGGCCATCTACCTGCTCAACGCCAGCGCCAACCAGATTCTGCGCATCGCCGGGCAAGGTGAGCCCGGCCCGCACCACGAGCACCATTACAGCCGCGAAGAACTGAAACTGATCCTGCACTCCAGCCGTGGCCAGGACCCAAGCGACCAAGGCATGCGCGTACTGGCCTCGGCGGTGGAAATGGGCGAGCTGGAAGTGGTCGACTGGGCCAACTCCCGGGAAGACCTGGTCACCCTCGAGTTCAACGCTCCGCTCAAGGAAATCCTGGCGTTGTTCCGTCGCCACAAGTTCAGCCGCTACCCGGTGTACGACAGCGAGCGCAAGGAGTTCGTCGGCCTGCTGCACATCAAGGATCTGCTGCTGGAACTGGCCGCCCTTGATCACATTCCCGAGTCGTTCAACCTCGCCGAACTGACCCGACCACTGGAGCGCGTATCGCGGCACATGCCGCTGTCGCAACTGCTGGAGCAGTTCCGCAAGGGCGGCTCGCACTTCGCCTTGGTCGAGGAAGCCGACGGCAACATCATCGGCTACCTGACCATGGAAGACGTGCTGGAAGTGCTGGTGGGCGACATTCAGGACGAACACCGCAAGGCTGAACGCGGGATCCTCGCGTATCAGCCGGGCAAGCTGCTGGTGCGGGGCGATACGCCGCTGTTCAAGGTGGAACGCCTGCTGGGCATCGACCTGGACCACATCGAAGCCGAAACCCTCGCCGGGCTGGTCTACGAAACCCTGAAACGGGTGCCCGAAGAGGAAGAAGTGCTGGAAGTCGAAGGTTTGCGGATCATCATCAAAAAGATGAAAGGGCCGAAGATCATATTGGCCAAGGTGTTGATGCTGGACTGAGCCACGCCCTTGTAGGAGCCGGCTTGCTGGCGATCAGGAGCGCTGCGGTGTCTCTGTTATACCGCGTTATCGTTCATCGCCAGCAAGCCGGCTCCTACTGCCCAACGCAAAGTTGGGCAACGCCCCCACCGGTTGATTGAACTGGTACGGAATGGACACCAGGCCCAACCCGGTATTGCGCTGCACCACGAAGTGCAGGTGCGGGCCGCTGCTGTTGCCGGTGTTGCCCGACAGCGCCAGCGCACTGCCCACCACTACCCGCTGACCTTCCCGTACGCAGACTGAACCTTTCTTGAGGTGCAGGTACACGCCCATGGTCCCGTCATCGTGCAACACCCGCACGAAATTGCCCGATGGATCGTTGCCGCGCCCGGTCTGGCCATTCTCGGTTTTCACCACCACCCCGCCGCGCGCCGCGATGATCGGCGTGCCTTCGGGCATGGCGATATCCATCGCGTAACGGTTCTTCGGTCCGTAGTGGCTGTATTGGCCATTGGGGCCCTGGGTCAGCCGAAACGGACCGCCACGCCAGGGCAACGGATATCGATAGGCCATGGCAGCCCCTGAGGGGTCGCCCAGGAAATATGCGAACCTTGGGTTATACACGATCGGCCTTCCGGCCTTCGTCGGCGTGAGCAGGGCCAGACGAAGGTTACTGCGCGCCGGCATCACCCGCCGGATCGGTCGGCTCGGCGCTCCGCTGACGTTCTGCAGTCTGTCGAAACTCAGCTCGATCTCGACCGGCGCATACAGGTCGTTGCGCACGAACACGCTGTCCATGCCATTCAGCCTCTTGATGTCGAGGTACACCTGCCGCTCAAGGTGTTCGAC
>NZ_JBFTMK010000738.1:0-1971 GCF_056396965.1 Pseudomonas sp. 05N434 | reverse complement strand
CTTCAATGCCTCAGCAAGCTCAGTAGGTTCTACTTCACCATCACCGTTTTTGTCTATTTTCTTGAAAAGATCCTTAAAGAACTGGGGCATATCCTCAGGATCAAGAAAGCCATCGGCTTTCGGGTTACTTTCCTCCACAATTTGAAAGCCCATTTTCTTCCAATCGTGTGGAGTGATCATTTTCGCGTCAGATTTTTTTATCAATCCGGAAATCGGTTGATCGTCCTCAATGACGGAGACTTCATACCAATCCTCGCTGCCCTCCTTGACAACTGGCACCTTACCCAAGTCGATAGCATGCTCATTCTTGGAAGGATCACTCGTCCCGGTAGCGGGCAATTTTTTCTTAAGCTGCGTACCTACCGGTAAATGCAGGTACTGCCTACCAATTTTCAAACCGGCGACGTTATCGAGGAAATCATTAACGTCGGCTTCGGCGCTGAATATCTCAACATGAACTTGGAATTTACTGTCCGTCATGCCCTGTTCGTCGACGAGATTTTCAGTTTTACCCAAGTAACCGATCGGGTCGCCAGCCTTGATTCCAATGCTAGTCGTCACAACCTCAAACTCTGTAGGCGTGAGCGTCTCCCACTGCACGTACTGGCTATCCGGATCGTTTTCGACAATGGCCCAGAAATTTGCTGGTACGTTCCCCGTGCCTGTCCATATGCTAGCTACCACCGGTGTACATGGGGCCATTCGCCGCAATTTGTTGTCGAGAACCAGGCTCACAACATCTTTGCTATCGAACGCAATAGTGCTGCTGACCGTTATCTCTCGACTTTCTTCTATACGCGCACCTGCAGGTTGCCCATTCGTAGAGCTCGCTGGTGCGGCATACATCGCCAAGCGTTTGCACGTCCTAGCTTTTACTTTCCCTTGCCAATACTTTGGCTTCGCACGCTGTGGAACATCGTCCGCGAGCCAAATACGTTTAGGTTGGGAGTTTTGGTAAGGTGCATCATTCTTCAAATAGGCGAACCAGACCTCTCTCCCTGCTTCACGAACTTTGTGCGACCCGTTCTTTACACTGCCAGAAAGAATTTTTCCTTTGGCATAGGTGACGTTACCGACGCGTCTCTCCTCCAGCACCTCAAGCTTGGTGCCCATAGCCAGTTTTCCGGGTGACTGAACGCTGCTTGTTTCGGGAAACTCGTCGTATGCCTTGAAGTCATTTACCTTCATGGTCACTTTGGGTTTTGGTGTTTCTTCCTCGGATAGCGGGTAGCGCTTATAAGGCAACAAATGCATATACAGACTGTAGAAGTTCAGCTTGTTTTGCTTGCCTTTGTTCGGCCCTTCTTCCGGATTGGGTGCCGACTTGTACTCGTGACGCACCAGGCAGAAGGAGTTGGAATATTTCAGCTTTTTCTCGTTGTCACCGAAGGTCGACTCCAAATAATCCTCGTTAAGGCGATACGCAACGACTTCGCCATCGGCCATGCAGCGTATCGGCTCATTCAGTACGCATTGTGGGGCACTTGCATCGCTGATGTGGATGCCGCCATGCCAAAATTTGTTGCTCCCCAGTAGGTAATGGCCTGACTTTTCACCCTCAAGTGCTTTGTAGACTTCCTCAGCATCAGTGAACTGTTTTCCGTCAGCCTTTCTAAAAGGATATTGGAAGTTCATTAACGGCGATGTCGCTGGAACAGGGGCGGGAGCGGGTGCAGGGGCAGGTGTCGGAGTTGGATTCCCCCCCGTCCTTGTCGACTCTTTAACTCTCAAAAACTTTGTAGGAACTGGCCAATACCAAGCCTTCCCCAAAGCGCCGAATGGTGCAGTGGCTGGACCAGAACTTTGTRCCCCAAAGAACTCGCCAAACTCAGAGTCTAATGTGCTGTCATAAAACTCGACAATCCCCGTATGATTTAACGTCTTATTTTCATGATTGGACGTTGCGTTAATCCAGAGGACGATATCTCCACGCCTTACATTAGCAGGACTAATCACATCATAGTATTGAAG
>NZ_JBFTMK010000737.1:0-1974 GCF_056396965.1 Pseudomonas sp. 05N434 | reverse complement strand
GGGTCAGGACGTCGAATTTTTCAGCAACCTGACTACCCCCGCCGATCAGATCCACAACAAGGAAGCCAAGGGCGAGCATTACCTGCTGGAGGTCGACAAGCCACTGGTGCTGCCGATCGGTGCCAAGGTGCGTTTTCTGGTGACCTCCGCCGACGTCATCCACTCTTGGTGGGTGCCGGCCTTCGCAGTCAAGCGCGATGCGATTCCGGGCTTCGTCAATGAATCCTGGACCCGTGTCGACAAGCCCGGCATCTACCGTGGCCAGTGCGCCGAGCTGTGCGGCAAGGACCACGGCTTCATGCCGATCGTGGTCGAGGTCAAGGAAAAGGCCGACTACGAAAAATGGCTGGGCGAGCGCAAGGCGGAAGCCGCGCAACTCAAAGAGCTGACCAGCAAGGAATGGACCCTCGACGAGCTCAAGGAGCGCGGCGACAAGATTTATCACACCACTTGCGTGGCCTGTCACCAGGCCGAAGGCCAGGGCCTGCCGCCGATGTTCCCGGCACTCAAGGGCTCGAAAATCGCCACCGGGCCGAAAGAGGCTCACCTGAGCCTGGTCTTCCATGGCAAGCCCGGCACCGCGATGGCGGCGTTCGGCAAGCAGCTCTCGGAAGTCGATATCGCGGCGGTCGTGACCTACGAACGTAACGCCTGGGGCAACAACAAAGGCGACATGGTCACCCCTAAAGAAGTGCTGGAGCTGAAACAGGCGGAAAGCAAATGACCCGGTCTATTGCGTACTCAAGGAATCGGTCGGGGCATGACGTCCCGGTTCGCCCAGCCCAGCCGTTTGCAGGAGACAGGACATGACTGTTGTAGTCGATGACCATGTTCATACCGATACCGCCCACGCCCACGGCCCCGCCAAAGGCCTGATGCGCTGGGTGTTGACCACCAACCACAAGGATATCGGCACGCTGTACCTGTGGTTTGCATTCACTATGTTCCTGCTGGGCGGCTCGTTCGCCATGGTGATCCGTGCCGAGCTGTTCCAGCCGGGACTGCAAATCGTCGAACCGGCGTTCTTCAACCAGATGACCACCATGCACGGTCTGGTGATGGTCTTCGGCGCGGTGATGCCGGCCTTCGTCGGCCTCGCCAACTGGATGATCCCGTTGATGATCGGCGCGCCGGACATGGCCCTGCCGCGAATGAACAACTTCAGCTTCTGGCTGTTGCCGGCCGCGTTCATTCTGCTGGTATCGACCCTGTTCACCCCCGGTGGCGGGCCGAACTTCGGCTGGACCTTCTACGCACCGCTGTCGACCACCTACGCGCCGGAAAGCGTGACGTTCTTCATCTTCGCCATCCACTTGATGGGGATCAGTTCGATCATGGGCGCAATCAACGTGATCGCGACCATCCTCAACCTGCGCGCCCCCGGCATGACGTTGATGAAAATGCCGCTGTTCGTCTGGACCTGGCTGATCACCGCGTTCCTGCTGATCGCGGTGATGCCGGTACTGGCCGGCTGCGTAACCATGATGCTGATGGACATCCACTTCGGCACCAGTTTCTTCAGTGCCGCCGGTGGCGGTGATCCGGTGCTGTTCCAGCACGTGTTCTGGTTCTTCGGTCACCCCGAGGTGTACATCATGATCCTGCCGGCCTTCGGTGCCGTCAGCTCGATCATTCCGGCGTTCTCGCGCAAGCCGCTGTTTGGCTACACCTCGATGGTCTATGCCACGGCCAGTATTGCGTTCCTGTCATTCATCGTCTGGGCGCACCACATGTTCGTGGTCGGCATTCCGCTGGTGGGCGAGTTGTTCTTCATGTACGCCACGCTGCTGATCGCAGTGCCGACCGGCGTGAAGGTGTTCAACTGGGCCAGCACCATGTGGCAAGGCTCGCTGACCTTCGAGACGCCGATGCTGTTCGCCGTGGCGTTCGTGATCCTGTTCTCCATTGGCGGATTCTCCGGGCTGATGCTGGCCATCGCCCCGGCAGACTTCCAGTACCAGGACACCTACTTCG
>NZ_JBFTMK010000736.1:0-1977 GCF_056396965.1 Pseudomonas sp. 05N434 | reverse complement strand
GTCTTGATCATTGCCAGTTCCGTCGTCCCAAGCGCGCGGATGACACCCAGCAGCTTGTGCTCGCTACGCAATGCGGTGGTCAGGGTATGCACAAACTTGGGTTGCAGTTGCTCAAGGGACGAACGGGTGAGGGTTTGTGCCGCCGCTAACGTTTTAACCGAAATGGACGGGTGTTTATCCAGCTGTTGCTCGAGTGCCTGCTTGACGGTGGAGAGACTTTCCAGTTGTTCTTTTGCCGATTCTGCCCGCACGGTGGCCGGTCGGGCACTCCATCGCTGATCGGCCCGGGTGCTCCAGCGGCCGTTTGCATCGCCGGTCAACAGGCGATTGTCGATCAGGCCCCGTACATCCAGCGCATTGTCGAGCAACGCATGCACATTGAGCGTGCCCTCGCTTTCCCGGTACCGGCTCAGGGCGTAGGTCAGGTTCTGCCATTGCTTGGCCCGGACATCTTCCATGAGTCGCTCAAACACCTGGCCGCTAATCGGTTCAGCAATGATCAGGCGCTCCTGTGGCTCAAGCGACAGGAAGGTGCCGCGTTCCTCGAGGGACATGAAATTAAGCAGATTGTCCTCGTGACCTTCACTTTTGAGCATGGTCAGTATCGTGTCTTTTATCGCTGCAAGATCGGTACTGGCCTGGATGCCTGAGGAGTGGGTGTACAGGTAGCCCAAGGTGTCCGAGTTACCGCACATAAAGGTGGATGCGAGCTCTACGTAATGTTTGTAGAGGGCGCTGACACGTACGGCCTCGACCCGTAACGGAAGGGCTGGCGCAGGCGCGGCGCCGCTGACGCTCATCAACTCCAGATATTCAGTGGTGTTCAAAATACCTTGCTGACGTTTTCGCAGAAGATCCACATGATAGGCATCCCGCATGCCCTCGGCGAAAAGTTCGGAACGGGACTGCCCGCTGCTCATGGGAGAATTCCAGAAGGTTTCGAGCAGACTTTGCAGGTGGGGCGTGAAGCTTTGCGCGATCTCTTTTACCTCGAGTTCCCAGGCCTGGTTATCCGCGTCGCTGCTCACACCGTGGCCGGGGTTGGAGAAGGTCCTGATGTCGCCATCCGGCCATTGATTGGTCAGGTAGAAGTGCAGCAGGRCATCGCTCAAAGACAGCGAAGAAAGCTTGCGCCGGTTTTCCGGGTTGTCGGTATTGGGGGAGGGAGAAGCGCTGTCGATAAAACTATCCAGTTGCGTACGGCGCTGGTCCAGTTTGGGAAAACGCTTGGCCAGGGCGATGTTGAGCAGCTCGTCCAGCATCGATTGCAGCGACGGAATTTTCACCAGTTCAGCCAGCATCGTCTGGATGTTCTGCGTCTGGTTGCGGTCGAGGATCTGCTCCTGGTCCTGAAACCCCGCCCCCTCGATTTTTTGCGGCGTCACTGTCAAACCCGTGGCAGCCAATGCAGTCGCCCGCTGTTCGATAGAGAGATAACGCAACAGCGCCTGCTTGCCGTCGTCCTGGCTCAGCAGTTCCTCGAGTTTCTTGGTGAGGTCGGTCATGTCCGCGTATTTGACGAGACCTTTCCACGGTGTGTAGAGGATGACTTCGCCGTTGGCCTTGTGTTCGTTTTTGACATCGTCCTCGACTTTGGGGTGACTCATGCAAAACGCACCGGCCAATGGAATGTCAGTCCCGTCGGGCATCTTCAACATCAACCGATCTATCTGCATCGGAGTCTTTTGGGCTGCGCGAACCTCGTGGGTGGCGAGATAGACACCACCCCTCAACCATTTCAAATCGTCAAGAGTGAGATGCAGCGCTTTCTCGCGATCACCGGGGTGTTTGGCATTGGATGCACGTTCTGCCTCGTCGAAAAAATAYGGCAGTGCTGGAGCAGTCATGATTTTTCCTCGATGGGCTGCGATCGATGGCGATCGCAGGTCGTTGGCTCGAGGGAAAACAGTAGGGCCAATGAAAAGCCCGGGTGCGGTACATATTGCTTGAGCTTATCCTTTGTCGCAGGCTTGACAG
>NZ_JBFTMK010000735.1:0-1978 GCF_056396965.1 Pseudomonas sp. 05N434 | reverse complement strand
GGGTTACCTCTATGAGGGGACCACGTATCTGCTCAATCAAAAGCTCTGGGCCAAGGTGAGTGTTGTCGCGCTGCTTAGCCTCAACGGCGCTTTGTTGCATCGAATCGGTTTTCCGCTGCTGCAGAAAGCTCCCTTTGTTTTGTTAAACAGCTGCGCCCGGACTCGCCTTGCCCTGTTGGGCGCTCTCTCAATGAGTGGCTGGTCATTTGCTGCATTCCTGGGGGTGGCTCGAGCGTGGAATCACGTGCTGCCTTACTTGCATGTGATGGGGGCTTTTGCCGTGTTCTCGTTAGTGGCTTGTGCAGTGGCGTGGATAGTTGCCAGCACAGCGGGTGCCATGGATGATGAGTGGTCGCGCACTGGCAGTGAGTAAAACCTGATTACGCCGGACGCTGAACGACGAACCATTGCGCGTAGGGGCGCGTGCATTCGTAACAGAAATGCCGACCTGTTAGGCAGTTCAGAGTTCTTCGAACATGAAGATTCCTGGCCCGCCGTTCACCGGCGGGCTGTTCAGGTTTATTCAGAATTGTGTTCGGGACACTGGGCGCAACTCTGGATAGAGTTCTCACCGCTCACCCAGCTTCGGTTCTTTACCAAGCACGGAGTGCTAGGCCTTGGTTGGGCGAGCACCCATTTTTGATTGTTCTCGACAGAGAGAATGACGGCGCACGCGAAACCGTGCTCCCTTCAGACACCGTCCCTGAGCAACTGGCTGAACGCCTCCAGTTCACTTTTTTCCACATCGGAAACCAGCACGAAACGCATGTGGTTGGCTTGCCAGGACACCACGTTAAAGCCACGAATCGTCTGGGTCTGCCGCGGTTTGTCTGCCTCCGGCACGGGCAGGATAAACACATTGATGATGTGCTTGGCCCTCCCATAACTCAGCGCTGCCGTGGTCTGGTGTTGTAGATAATCCAGCCGCCCACCCAGTAATGGAAATCCCTGCGCCGAGTAATCGAATACCGGCGGCGAGAAGTCGAGTTTGCCGGTGAACCAGGGCTTCACGGTGTGGCGGTCGGAGGACACCACATCGTTCAGATGCTCGCCCATCAACGAGCGGACATGGCTGGAGACAGCCTCGTCCATCAGAGGTTGCTCGCTGCCCGGCGTCATCACATAAAGCACTGCCGCCAAGGCCAGCGCCGCCGTAGAAAACGTCGGAGCGAACCATTTCCGCCAGCGTTCGACGGCGCGAGTCGCGGGAGCACCCGCGGCAAACACGCTGGCCGCTAACGATGTCGGCGCCGGGTAATACGGCGCCTGGCGCTTCACACTGACCTTCAGCAGTTTCACTTCATCATGCAGCCGCGCGCACTCGGGGCATGCGGCCAGATGCGCAGCTACATCCGCAGCCGTCGCAGGATCGAGTTCGTGATCCAGATAACCATGCAGCCGTGTCTGGCAAACCGTGCAGTCGAGTTCATTCATGATCGTGCAACTTCAGTAGTTCGAGCTTGAGCATCGCGCGCCCCCGGGCCAGTCTCGACATGACGGTGCCGATGGGGATATCGACCACCAAAGCGATGTCCTTGTAAGGCATGTCTTCGAGTTCTTTCAGCACAATCACCTCACGAAACACCGGCGGCAGGGCGCACAGCGCTTGCTGGATCAACGCCGCGTTTTCGGTGTGAATAGCCAGCAATTCCGGGGTCTGGCTGTGGCTCAGTGCCCCTTCGTCATCGCCAATGTCGTCATCGAAAGCAACCCAATGGCGCCCGGCCGAGGCTTTGAGCCAGGTGTAGCTTTCATTGCGCACGATGGTCAGAAACCAGGCCTTGGCGTTGCCATCGGCGAAACGCTGCAAAAACCTGAAGGCGCGCAGGGCACTTTCCTGCACGACATCGCGTGCGGCGGCGTCGTTGCCAGTGAGCCAGCGCGCGAGGTTGTAAGCCGCGTCCAGATGGGGCGCAATCAGGTCCTCAAATCGCTTCATAGTGGCTTCCGTACTGTCACACCCCTATAACCGTGGTGC
>NZ_JBFTMK010000734.1:0-1983 GCF_056396965.1 Pseudomonas sp. 05N434 | reverse complement strand
ATACGCTCCATCGCATAGAGATAAGCCTCATGACCGCAGCCTGGGGGCAACGGAATATTGATATTCGCTCCCAATCCCGCGCCGCGGCCGCGATCGGCTTCACCGCTGTAACCGGCGGGGAAACAGCTGTCTTGATGCAGCGAAATGGTCAGCACATCACCGCGTTCCTCAAAGATTGATTGAGTACCGTTGCCGTGGTGCACATCCCAGTCGATCACCGCGACTTTGCCCAGGCCACGGTGTGCTTTTGCGGCTTCAATGGCGATGGCGATATTGGCCAGGAAGCAGAAACCCATGGCGCTGTCGGCCAGGCAGTGGTGACCCGGTGGGCGTGACAGAGAGTAGGCATTGTCGACCTCGCCGGACAGTACGGCATCGACCGCTGCCATGGCCAGTCCGGCGGACAGCCTGGCTATTTCATAACTGCCGGGCCCAATGGGAGCGTTCGGCCCCAATTCGCCGCCGCCGGCATCACTCATGGCCTTGAAGCGTTGCAGGTAGTCAGGCGTATGAACCCGTAGCAGATCCTCATCCGCTGCCGCATTGGCGCTTCGTACCTGTAAGTGTCGGGTCAGGCCGGAAACGTCCAGCAGGCTCTTCAGACGGCGCTTGGTTTCCGGCGATTCGGCGTGGCCGGCAGCGGCAGGCGGTTGCACCCAACCTCCCACCGGCAAGGTCAAGGCGTGCAGTCCGGCGCTGTGCCAGAGGCTGAGTTCGTCGAAGAAAAACGCACTTTTTCGGCTCATCGTTCTTTCCATTTTCTTTAGGGTAAAAGGACCACTCACGCGCTAGGGCGGCAGCTCAGAATCAACACCAGGGACAGCAAAGTGATGCAGGCCCCTCCGATAAGCAGCGATTGGAAACCGCCGCTGGCTTCGATCAGCCGGCCAGCCACTGTCGGGCCGATGGCGAGGCCACCACCGATCACAAGGTTGGAGGCATTCATCAGTTTTCCGGAACGGTCGAGGTCGGCCAGGCAGGCCAGAATCAACGGCAGAATGAAGGTCCAGGTGAACTTGAAAAGCAGCGCAGCCAAAGCAAAGCGCAGCATTTCAGGTTGGCCCAGCAACAGCAGCACCGAGCCTGCCATCAGCCCGTAACCCAGCAGCAACAACAGCAGGCGTGGCAGACGATTGCCGATCAGCGAGGCACAACCCGCACCGACAATGCCTGTCACCGTAGCAACGGCAAGAATCTCGCCGCTGGACTCGGCAGAGAGGCCGGCGTGGGTGCTGATGGAACCGATAAAGGTCCAGACGCCGCTCAGGCTGATGTAAAAACTCAGGATGGCAAGAATGCCTAGTGCCGCCTTCCACTTCGAGGCGAGGGCTACTCGCTCGGCGGTTTTCTCAGTCGGCGGGCTGCCTTGGGGAAAGTAACGGGCCATTGGCAAAAAGACCGTCATCAGCCCTGCAAGGATCAAGTAGCAGGCTGACAGCCCGTAGTGTTCGAACAGGCGTGGCAGGATGCTCAAGCCAATCGCCCCGACCACCAGTTGCCCCATCACCCATAAGCCATAGACGCGATCGGGGTTGGACGTCGAGGCGGCGCTGGACAGACAGATGATCATCAGTGAACCGCCGGCCAGGGCGCTGCAAAAGCGCAATGCCAGGWGTAGCGAATAATTGTGGGCAAGCATCGAGAGCAGGTTGGCTGCAATGAACAGTATCCCGGCCAGCAATGCGGCGCGGCGCCAGTCGATACGTTTGAGCCACCAGAGAGCGGGCAGGGTGGCCAGGCTCATGGCACCGAGTTCGGTGGAGAACAGATTGCCTATCTGTGACGGGCTCAGCTGCCATTGAGTTGCCAGTTGCGCCGCCACAGCCGGTGCGGTCATAAGGATGGTCGGGGTGATGGCGGCGAACAACACAATGGCTGCCAGCAATGCCAGTTGGGATGATGCGAGCGAACGGTGATTGGTCAGCGGTTTGGTCTGGGTGTTCATGTTCAAGCTCCGATGAATGAATTCAGAACACATGGACC
>NZ_JBFTMK010000733.1:0-1992 GCF_056396965.1 Pseudomonas sp. 05N434 | reverse complement strand
CACTCGCCACAGCGATGCCGATGATGGTGCCGCAGCCCACGGAACGGACTGCACCTGACTGACAGTCAGGCATGCCCCAGTCATCGCCTCACTGCCTTCACCTGACTCAGGATCTCCCGGCATTGGTCTCGTCAGCCAGTGCAGCCTCCACCCGCCCACGTCTTCGGAGGTGTTCAGGAGGCCAGATCGTGAGATGCCCAAGCTCCCGGTCGTAAAGAGCCGTCAGTCCCGCGTAAGTGGACAAACCTCACAGGTCGCAGGGGCCTTGATCCCTGATAACACTCAACAACCGTGGCGGGATGAGTGAGGACGAAGTCGACAATCTCAGGAGAATGGCGATGCAACTGTGCGAAGCGTTCGAGCCACCACAACCGTTGCTGGAATACCAGCAGGTGYCACTGCCCTACCCGGTCGAAGCACTCGGGGATCTGTTGGGCCCTGCGGTCGAACGACTGGCCGAGGTGATCGGCGTCCCCTGTGCCATGGCTGCACAATCGGTGCTGGCCAGCGCTGCCCTGGTGAGCCAGGGTCATGCCAATGTCCAACTCGACGGCCGAACCTATCCGTTGTCCCTCTACCTACTGACGGTGGCGTCCTCGGGTGATCGCAAAAGCGCGGTGGACCATCTGGCACTGAAGGCGGCGCGCGACTGGGAGCGACAGCAGTGGACCCTGTATGCAGAAAAGCTCAAAACCTATCGTGCAGCCAGCAGCCTCATGACCAAACCCAAAACCGCAAAAAAACACGCGGAGACGGAAGGCAGTGAGCTGTCCGAGCCGGTACCACCGAGACTGATCATTGCCGAGYCCACCATTGAGGCTCTGGTCAAAAGCCTGTGCCAGGGCTTACCCAGCATGGGGTTGTTCAATGATGAAGGTGGCCAGTTCTTGGGCAGCAGCACCATGAGCAAAGAGAATCTGCTCAAGGCGATCACCACCTTGTCGACATTGTGGGATGGCAGCCCGATCGACCGGGCTCGATCCATGGCCGGAGAAAGCCTGCGTGCCTATGACCGCCGCCTCAGCCTGCATCTGATGCTGCAGCCCTACCTGGCCAACCAGCTGTTCAAAGACCCGGTGATCAATGGTCAAGGCATCCTCGGCCGTTGCCTGATCAGTTGGCCCGAGCGCCTGGCCGGCCAGCGGCTCTATAAGGCAATCGACTTGAGCCTGGATGCCAAAGTCCAGCGCTACCAACAGCGGATCACCGCCCTGCTGCAAAAGCCCTGGTCGCTTCACAAGGATGGCTCACTCAATCCTGCCACGCTGGAGCTCACTCCCCGCGCCCGTCGTGCCTGGATAGATATTCACGACACCATCGAGTGCCAGTCTGGCGAGTTCGGCGAGTTGGCCGGCGTCCAGTCTGTGGCGGGCAAGGCGGCGGCGAATGTGCTGCGTATCGCGGGCGTGCTGGCCATGGTTGAAGAGGCCAGTGCGCTGGACGAGGCACACATCCAGCGTGCCTCCACGCTGATGGATTACTACCTGGCCGAGATTCAACGCCTGACCGAACAAGAGCCGGTCAATAGCCGACGCGAAGAGGCGGATCGGCTGCTGCGCTGGCTGGTGCAGAAAGGCTGGACCCAGTTCACCGTCCGCGACGTCAATCGCAACGGTCCTCGTTTTGCCCGCAAGAGCGCTGACCATACCGCCTCTTTATTGGTCGTACTGATCACTTCTCGCTGGCTGAGCAGCCGCGACGGAAAAACTTTCGAGGTCCGCCATGTTCCGCCTCAATGACGCGGTGCGCTGCTACCAGGCGCAACATCAATCGCAACCTGAATCGCGGCGTGTCGCCGCTTCTGTCGCCACCCTGTCGCCACGCGCCAGGCCAGAAGCGACGCGGGTTGTCGCCACTGTCGCCGCTGTCGCCACACCACCATTTGAGCCTGCCAACCTCGCCCTGCTGATCGAGCAACTGCGCGAAGAAGGGGCACTGCTGCAACACCACGAGAACGCCCTCCTGATCCGCCCGACACACTGGCAGCAGGTG
>NZ_JBFTMK010000732.1:0-1996 GCF_056396965.1 Pseudomonas sp. 05N434 | reverse complement strand
GCCCAACGGCGATCAACTGCCCCTTTTCGTCCAGCAACAGCGCGCCGCGTTCGTCGCCGTGGTTACCGTCATCCATGGCGGTAAGCATCTTGCGCCCGGCAGGCACACCTTCCTCAAACGTCGAGAACTCTGAATCGAGAGATTCCAGTACTTGCGTCACGATCAACGAGCCATCGTTGGTGTAGCTGCCTGTCGCGTAACCGATGAAGTCAATCAAGGCGGCCCGTATCGCCGGATCTTCGTTGAGCTGTGGTGCGTGCTCCGGGGCAGGGTCGTTGGTGAGCAGCAGCACAGTGGCACCGTCTTCGCGCTTTTCTGATCGAAGTGACAGCGCAACGGCGTCAAGAGAAAGGGTCAATGCCAGAAGCATGGCGAATGGTCGTGCAATGGTAACCAAGGGTTCATTCCTTTGTTGGGTGGTGATCCGGTTTCTTTGGGAGTGACTTGTCGATGGCAATGCATCGGAAGCAAAAGGGGGACAGATTATTTTCATGGTCACGTAGAAACAAATCTGTCTCCACCATGGTTTTTAATATCGACGAACTCCGAGCGAGCCTGTCTTCTTGGTTAACGCTAAGGTAAATGCCTCCTCCGACGTGAACTTCAGTGTTTCCAGCCAGCTCATAAACCACTCGACGTCCAGTGCCGCGAATATCTTTAGCCACTCAGCTTTTTTGCCTCCGCAAGCGGGTACTGCTGTCCCACTCAGTCCATGACCCTTGCCTTCGAAAAACAAAAAGTAGTCATCGTCGTAGCAGTAGCCGATCAATTTTGGCCAGTCAGCGCTGTGGGGTTGCTCCGGTACAAGATCCTTTTCGGCAATCACATAATAATTTCGGTCTTTGTGGGGCTGTAGGGGAGGACGGTAGCTAGAAAGCCAGATCAGGCATTGAGTTGCTTTATCGGAGTCGTCCATCCAAGTCGATACTTTCTTGTCCAGTTCCGTAAATGTTCCTGCGGTGCCCATGCGATAAAACATTAACCAACCGTCTCGTCCTTCGTTGACTATTAAGTAGGTGTACCCATGAGCTTCGACGGTCAACGACCAACAGCCGAAATATACTCGCTGATCCGAGAACTCGGTGACGGTGAATCCAGCATGTTGAACAGCATTTTGCAGATCGGGATAAGGCAATTGGCATACTCCTAGCAAAGTCTAAGTTCGCACCTTGAATTTTGCGCCTCCTCCGTGAGGAGGGGGAGGTCGGCCAGACGATTCTCAGGTTTGTTTTCATGAGCGCTTAGAAAATAAATCTGTCCCTTTGTCCTTATTTTGTGCTTATAAATTTTCTAGATTTGTTGGTCCGCCATCATTTAGAAGTTTTGTCATTCGCCGATTGTAAAGCTCAATGTCTTGTGCGTTGTTGGCTTTGTTCAGTTCTTGACGCAGGAATCCCATGGAGTTAGATATTATCTGCTTTTCATTTCTAGACAAGTCGCGGATTAGATCGAACCCATTTGCAGCTAGGGCTGGAATCTTTTTTCGCATGTAGTAATAACAGCCAATATTTTCGAGAAGATCATTTGCATCTTCTACGGTGTTATTAATGGTTGCTACGTATTTTTTGAATGCGTTTGCTAATATGGGCTCTGGACTTTTTTGTGTTTTTAGAAAGCCGCAAAGTCCTTGCCAGTTAATGATGTGTAGCTGAGTTCCCCAGTCAGGATCTTTCGTGAAATAAATGCCAGCCCCTCTGAAGTAGGCTGGGAATTCGTCTCTATTTAGCGCTTTTTCAAAGTTGCTGATCATTGGAGTTGTTCCCAGTCGTCAAATTGGCTCAGAAGTTTGTCCATGTCAGCTCCGTGATTGATTTTTTCGGACCCGATCAGGGCAGCTTCCTTCGTTCCGCTTTTTGTTTCGCCTCCAGGTACCCATTCTTTTGGATAGGCACCTGCTTCATTGCCATTTGGAATTTCATATTTAAATCTAGGATCATCAGGCTTGATTTTGACGAGGTAGATTTTGGCGGAGGAAAGGTCCGAGGCACCAAGGTTG
>NZ_JBFTMK010000731.1:0-2000 GCF_056396965.1 Pseudomonas sp. 05N434 | reverse complement strand
CCACCGCACAACCCGATCATCGGCGCCCGCACCGACAAACAACTCGAAGAAGCCATCGAAAACAAGATCCGCCCGTGCTCGGCAGTGCTGATCATGGCCGGGATGTATTCGACCTACAGCAAGTGGATCAACAAGGAAATCGAGATTGCCAAACGCATGGGCAAAGTGATCATCGCGATCAAACCGTTCGGCGCCGAGCGGATTTCCAACGTAGTGCGCGAAGCCGCACACGCCGAATGCGCGTGGAACACCAAGAGCATCGTCAGTGCGATTCGCCTGCATACGGCGGTGTGATCATGCGCAAGGGACTGTTTATCGGTATCAACCACTACTCGCATATCGCGCCGCTCAGTGGCTGTAACAATGACGCCATCGCCATGGCCTCGATACTGGAACGACATGCGACGGGTAAGCCCAACTTCAAAAACCTGGTGCTGACGTCCGCCGAGGAGTATCTGACTCGCCAGATGCTGGAAGAGAACATAAAGCAATTGTTCTCCGGCGACTGCAATGTGGCACTGCTGTACTTCGCCGGACATGGCCACTTCGAAAGCGGTATCGATGAAGGCATGCTAATTCCACAGGATTACCGCTGCAGCAACGATGGCATTCGCATCAGCGACATCCTTCAGTGGGCGAACGCTGCCGACAAGATCAAAAACAAAGTCATCATTCTCGATTGCTGCGAAGCTGGCGCCGCGGGCGAGATGCGCGGCCTGCGCGGTGGCGCCAGCGTCATCGGCGAAGGCATGACGATATTGACCGCCTGCAAGAAAGCCCAACCCGCCCTGGAGGAATCCGGCCATGGCGTGTTCACCGGACTGCTGCTGCAAGCGCTTCACGGCGGCGCCGCCAACGTATTGGGCGAGATCACGCCTGGCAGCCTGTATTCGTTCGTCGATAACGCATTGGGCGCCTGGGATCAGCGTCCGGTGTTCAAAACCAACGTGTCGCAATTCATCGCCCTTCGCGAAGTCCCGCCGCTGATTCTGGAAGAAATATTAAGCCGCTTGCCCGAGTGGTTTCCCGAGGCACAGTCGGTCTATGCACTTGACCCCAGCTACGAGCCCACCGAAGCCACGTACGACCCGGACCACGGCCACATCTTCAAACAACTGCAAAAGTGCAACCGCCACAGCCTGATCGAACCGGTGGACGCCGAACACATGTACTACGCGGCCATCAACTCCACCGGTTGCCGCCTCACGGCACTCGGCGCCTATTACCGCGAACTCGCCCTCAAAGGACATTTCTGATGCCCGTATTCATCAGCTACCGTCACGTGGATCGCCCCCACGCGATCGCCATCAACAGCCGTCTGATACAGGCCAACATCAAGACCTACTTCGACGTGCTGGATCCGGAATCACAGACCACCGACGACATCACCGGGGTCATCACCCGCAACATCACCGCATGCACGCATCTGATGGCGGTGGTCTCTGACAAGACTGCGCTCTCGTGGTGGGTACCGTTCGAAATCGGCGAAGCGACCATCAGCAACCGGCGGATCTGCTCATTCAAGACCGAACCGGCGGAACTGCCGCTGTACCTCGATAAATGGCCAAAGCTCAGCACTGACAAGGATCTGGATTTTTTCATTGATGCCTACCGTGAAGAAGTGGCGACCAAGCGCTCCATGACGCTGGATTCGATCAGCGAATCCCTTTACGGCACCTACAGACGCAATGCCGAGCTGTTCCACGACCAGCTCAAAAACCGCATCCGACGGGGTTACTGACAGGTGCAAAAAAGCCGCGATGATCGCGGCTTTCTGGTCTTTAGCAAGCCTTGGATGCGCTGGGCTGGAAGCTGACGCACTGAGCAGACTTGCCCAGCCAACATACCTTACGTCCAAAATCGGCATTACAGAGCCATCTTAACAGCCAAATAACAGGATTTACGCACGCTATCAGCGCCTACGATACCGTGCGAAAAAAATGAATTAATTGAGGCTGAAGGCTTCTTGAATGGTCTTGATCAAACGGTCGCCATCCACC
>NZ_JBFTMK010000730.1:0-2006 GCF_056396965.1 Pseudomonas sp. 05N434 | reverse complement strand
CCCGACGTAGTAGTCCTGTTCGGCGACCAGCGATTTGACATGCTTGCCCTTGACCACCACCAGACTGCCTTGCAACTCGTGGGCGTTTTCTTCGCTGCTGAGCAGGGCGTTGGTCACGTCGGCCAGGCCGTTGGGCCTTGCGCTGGCGATAAACACCACACTGCGCCCACTCTTGAGCGGCGATTCGAATCCAGTCAGATAAGCACTGCCGTCGTCAGCGCTGAACCTGAAGCTGCTGCGCGCTTCACGCAGATTGGTTTTCGTATCCGGGCTGATCCAGTTACGCAGACGCAAGGGCAGGTCAGACAGTTCAAAGTACTGCGCAGCAGCTTCGTCCTTGGCCGGAAGCAGGTTTTGCCATTGCTCCAGCAGCGGCTGATTGTTGCCCGAGGCGAGCACCAGCAGATCCCGGTCGCTTTGCTCGGCCACCTGGTCGGCGTGGACCACCTTTACGCCGGTGGCCGGATAACCGGTGGAGTCGCCGAAGCGGCCCAGCACGGTCAGATAGGCGCTCAGATCGGCCGGGCCTGGTTCGTTGGGCAGGATCACCGATGTTTCAGAAAGGTCGGCCATGCGGGTGAACGGGAAGCCGCTGTCCTTGAACACCCCGAGGTTGGGCATGGCCATGAAGTGTTCGTATTGGCTGAGGTCCAGGGTCGAGTCCGGGTCGATCACACCGCGCATGTTGTCGATGATGATGTCGCGGCAGTCGCCCTGTTTGATGTAGTCATACATAAAGCGAAATTGCAGGCGTGATTGCAGCGCTACGGAATTGAGCGGCAACAGCATGCGCGACGTGCGGGCCAGGCTGTCGTCGGTTTTGAGCATCGCCAGCAGGCTGTCGCTGCTGCCGAGTTTCTCGATCGAAGGCAGATCGATCGATTTGATGAAGGTATCGTTGAAGTGGACCAGCAACGAGGAATTGGTGGAGACCGGCTGCGGCGTATAGCGGTATTTCAGGTCAAGTTGTGCGCCGGGTTCACGCCAGTTGAACAGGTCGGGTGGCAAGCGCAGCGCAACCGTCATTTGTCCCGGGYTGTAACCCGATACATTGAGTTCTGCGGGCTTCGCCAGTTCACCCAGGCGAACCGGGCGGTCGGAGGGCAGCCAGTTAGGCGCGTCGTACGGTCGGCGTGGCTTGAGCGAGTCGATCCGGTCGATCACCACGCTCTGCCCGGAAAAAGCCGAGCCACCGAGGGCCAGCGCGGTCGCGGCGACCTTGAGATCGGCGCCATCGCGCCCGGAGACGATCAACAGTTTGCCCTGAGCATCATTCGGGTTGCTCACGAGTGTCAATGTCGGCCCCGTGGCCGCTTTGATCGGCAAGCCACTCAAGGCCGTCGATTCGCCGCTGCTGACAAACACCACGGCGTTGCCTTTGGCCGGCAGGCTGGTGAGGCTGGCGGGGAAGGTTGCGCCGCGGTAGCTGGCCAGGGCGCCAAACCAGGACGACAGGATACCGGCGGCCTCAAGCTCAGGGCCGCCCGGGCGCGCAGTGAACACGAAGGGCAGCTTCAGGGGCGAAGCATCTCGACGATCGAACAAGGGCAGAGGCAGAGCGGACAGGTCGTTGGGCTGTTTAATCGAGGACACCTGGAGGCTCAGCTGGCTCTCGTTGCCGATCTTGGCCCACAGGCTGGAGTGCAGAGGGTCTTCACATTGCATCGTGTAGTGACCGATGAACTGCAGGCTGAGCCGGTTGAATTCGGTGATGGTCTGCGGCGGAATCTGCACGGTCCGGGTCTGCAATTTACCGGCCTCTTCCTTCGGGAGGGGCAGGCTGGCGGCCACTTGATCGTTGATCAGCACGTTGATTTGCGAAAGGTCGGCCAGCAGCGCCGGTGAATAGCTGTACTGCAGCGTGACCTGCGCAGCCGTGACGACTTCATCGGCGCGCACATTGAAGTTCACACTGTCGGTAGCCTCCACGCCTTTAAGGTTCATCGAATAGCTTTTGCCGAGCTCCTTGAGGGTGCGGGTATAGCTGTTGCTCGGGGCATCGGTCC
>NZ_JBFTMK010000729.1:0-2900 GCF_056396965.1 Pseudomonas sp. 05N434 | reverse complement strand
ACCGTACACGTCAACTGGACGGTGCTCACGTCGAATTCCTGCGCGGGGTGCATAACCCGATCGGGGTCAAGGTCGGCCCGAGCATGAACCCTGAAGACCTGATTCGCCTGATCGATGTGCTCAACCCGGACAACGACCCGGGTCGCCTGAACCTGATTGCGCGGATGGGCGCGAACAAGGTCGGCGATCACCTGCCGCAGCTGATTCGCGCGGTGCAGCGCGAAGGCAAGCAAGTGCTTTGGAGCTCCGACCCGATGCACGGCAACACCATCAAGGCCAGCAGCGGCTACAAGACCCGCGACTTCGCGCAGATCCTTGGCGAGGTGAAGCAGTTCTTCCAGGTTCACGAAGCGGAAGGCAGTTATGCCGGCGGCATACACATCGAAATGACCGGGCAGAACGTCACCGAATGCATCGGCGGCGCGCGGCCGATTACCGAAGATGGGTTGTCGGATCGTTATCACACCCATTGCGACCCGCGGATGAATGCCGATCAGTCGCTGGAACTGGCGTTTTTGATTGCAGAGACCCTGAAGCAAGTCCGCCGTTAAATCGCGTTAAGCCCTTCGCGGGCAAGCCTCGCTCCTACAGGTTTTGGGTCGTTCACATTTCCGGTGGACGACATAAAACCTGTAGGAGCGAGGCTTGCCCGCGAAGGCGTCAATTCAAACAACACTGAATTGAGCCAACGCCCCCCGCAACCGCGCCGCACTCGCCCGCGGGCAATTCAGCTGAAGCCGCTCAAGCCCCAACCAGTCCGCCATCCACCGCAGATTGACCGCCAACGCCAGCATCCCTTCATCATCCAGCCCCGGCTCTTCCTCATGCACGGCATGCACCGCCAACCGGCCTGACGCTCGTTCGGCTCGCAAGTCGACCCGCGCAGCAATCCGCTCATTGTGCAAAAACGGCAAGACGTAATAGCCGTAGACGCGTTTATGCTGCGGCGTATAAATCTCCAGCCGATAACGGAAATCGAACAATCGCTCGGTACGGCTGCGCTCCCAAATCAGCGAATCGAATGGTGAAAGCAGCGCACTGGCCTCGACCTTACGCGGCACTTTCGGCTCAGCCAGGCAATAAGCCGGTTGCCGCCAGCCTTCAACTCCACAGACCAGCAGCTTTCCGCCCTCGACCAGCTCCGCCAGACGCGGCCGGCTGTCTGCCGGGCTCAAGCGAAAATAGTCCCGCAGGTCCTTTTCCGTGCCGACGCCCAACGCCGTGGCCGCATGCAGCAATAACCCGCGCTGGGCTTCGGCTTCACTGAGCAAGGGCTGCTGCAGAAGCGCCGAAGGAATCACCCGTTCCGGCAAATCATAAAGCCGTTCGAACCCGCGCCGGCTGGCCACGGTCACTTCACCGGCGGCGAACAACCATTCAAGCGCATGCTTTTCAGCGCTCCAGTCCCACCACGGCCCTGCCCGTTCCTGACGGGTCGACAGGCTGCCCGCCCCCAGCGCACCGAGCTCCTGGACCGACGCTAAAACACGGCGAATCGTGTCCTGCTGCTCACGACCGAAACGCGCCMGTTGCTGGTAGATATCTTCGCCACGGGAAGCGCGCTGCATGCGCCAGCGCATCAAGGGGTACATCGACAACGGTAATAACGAAGCTTCGTGGCCCCAATACTCGAACAACGTGCGCCGACGGCCCTGACTCCAGGCAGCCTGATCGAGCAAGTCGGTTGAATAATTGCCAAGACGGGAAAACAAGGGAAGGTAGTGCGAACGCACCAATGCATTGACCGAATCGATCTGCAGAATGCCGAGCCGTTCGATCAGCCGGTTGAGGCTCACGCCGATATCCTTCAGTGCTTCGTCGCTCAAGCTCGCCAGTAATTCACGTTCACGGTGAAGTTCGTACCAGCGACTAAACTTGTGCAGCAGATCGGATACCGCGTGGATTGAGAATTTTTGTTCCGTTACATGCTCGTTGTGACCTTTCATCGTGTAGCCCTCCTTTAGGGATGGATCCAGTCTCGCCGCAGCGCTAAGATCAATCCAACGAATGTTTCTGATGGCATACATCTCGGAGATTGATGAATGTCCGCCTACCCCAGTATCGACACCGATGTACTGCGCACCTTCGTCGCGATCGCTGATCAGGGCGGCTTTACCCGCGCCGGGGAAATGGTCAACCGCACCCAGTCGGCGGTGAGCATGCAGATGAAACGTCTGGAAGAAGACGTGTTGCAGCGCCAGCTGTTCGAACGCGACGGGCGCCAGGTCAAGCTGACCGCCGAAGGCCAGGTGTTGCTCGGCTATGCGCGGCGCATCCTCAAACTCCACAGCGAAGTCTTCAATACCCTGCGCGAGCCGCACATGGTCGGCACGGTGCGCATCGGCACGCCCGACGATTACGTGATGCGCTTTCTGCCGGGCATCCTGTCGCGCTTCGCGCAGTTCTACCCGCTGATCCAGATCGAGGTTCATTGCGAATCGACCCGGCAACTGTTGCAGCGCCAGGACCTGGACCTATCCATCGTCACCCGCGAGCCGGGTAACGAGATCGGCCAGTTGTTGCGCAAGGAGCGCTTTGTCTGGGCCGAGGCCCAATGCTTCAACGCCCACGAGCAGACGCCGCTGCCGCTGGCGATGTTCAATAGCGATTGTTTCTGCCGTGCCTGGGCGTGTAATGCGCTGGAAGCCATGGGTCGCGATTATCGCATTGCCTACAACAGCTCCAGTCTGTCGGCGTTGATGGCCGTGGTCAGCGCGGGGCTTGCGATCACCGCGCAACTGGAAAGCCTGATCACGCCAGACATGCGCATCCTTGGCGCCGACGAAGACCTGCCGCTGTTGCCGGAAGCCAGCATCATGCTGATCCGCAACCTGAACAACCCTTCACCGATCACCGAATGCCTGGCCGAGCACATCGTCGAAGGCTTCAAACTTTAAAGG
>NZ_JBFTMK010000728.1:0-2011 GCF_056396965.1 Pseudomonas sp. 05N434 | reverse complement strand
GTGTTTGCCAGCAACCTGGATTACGCCGAACGGCATCAGAAGATCATTGCGCGATTTGGGCGGTTTCCCCATCGCAATGCGGTGTTGGGGCGTGAGTCTACGGCTGAGGAGCTGGAGTTTCTTTCGGGGCCAGGATCGCGCTTCTAGCTTTTCGTTGTTGCTGATGCCGGCATCGCGGGCAAGCCCGCGATGAGGCCGGTGAGAGCGCCTTAGATCCGGAAACTACCGACCAACTGCTTCAACCGCGCCGCTTGCTGCTCAAGATCGGCACACGCACGCAAAGTCGACTGCAAGTTCTCCACGCCTTCCTGGTTCAGCGTGTTGATCTCGGTGATGTCGACGTTGATCGATTCCACCACGGCGGTCTGTTCTTCAGTCGCGGTAGCCACCGACTGGTTCATCCCGTCGATTTCACCGATGCGCTGCGTCACGCTGCCCAGGCGTTCGCCAGCCTGGTTGGCGATGCCGACGCTGCTTTCGCTCTGGCGCTGGCTGTCGGTCATGGTGCTGACCGCTTCCCGGGCCCCAACTTGCAGCTCCTCGATCATCTTCTGCACTTGCTGCGCCGAATCCTGAGTGCGGTGGGCGAGGTTGCGTACTTCGTCGGCCACCACGGCAAAACCACGGCCGGCTTCACCGGCACGGGCAGCTTCGATGGCTGCGTTGAGGGCCAGCAGGTTGGTCTGTTGCGAGATGCTGGTGATCACTTCCAGAATCTGTCCGATGTTCACTGTGTTGCTGTTCAGGGTTTCGATGTTGCCGCACGAATCGCTGATTTTTGCCGAAAGCTGGTGCATCGCGGCGATGGTTTTATCCACGACCTGCTGACCCTCTTCGGCCAGGCTGCGTGCGTCGCTCGAATGTTGCGAGGCGAGGGCGGCGTTCTGGGCGATTTCCTGGGCGGCGGCCCCGAGCTGGTTGATCGCTGCCGCGACGCTGCTGGTGCGCGAGGCCTGTTGATCGGAGTTGAACATCGATGAGTTCGAGGCCGCCACTACGCGCAGGGCAACTTCGTTGACCTGGCCGGTGGCCGAAGATACTTCGCGGATCGAGGTATGGATACGCTCGACGAAACGGTTGAACGAGGTGCCCAGAGCACCGAATTCGTCCTGGCCATGAATGGTCAGGCGTTTGGTCAGGTCGCCTTCGCCCTCGGCGATGTCATGCATGGCGCGGCCCATGATCAGCAGCGGCTGCATCAGCACGCGGATCAACATGCTCAGCAGCGCGATGATGATCACCACGGCGATGACCATGGCGATGATCGCCGAGGTGCGGAATTCGCTGAGCATCGAGAACGCGGTTTCCTGATCCAGCACCAGCGCCACGTACCAGTCCGCCGACGGCACACCGTTAACGTGGGTGAAGGAGATGAACTGGGTTTTACCGTCCAGTTCGACTTCTTTCAGGCCCGGGCTGACTTTCGGCGCGCCGTTGGGGTAGGCGTCGGCCAGGTTCTTGAGCACCAGTTTGCTGTCCGGGTGGATCAGAATCTTGCCGTCGGCGCTGACAATGAACGCATGGCCATGACCGCCGAAGTTCAGCGAGTTGATGATCGCGCTGACGCTGGACAGGTCGATATCCGCGCCGGCGACGCCAATCATCTGGCTCTGGTACTTCACCGGCGTGGCCACGGTGATCACCAGTTTGCCCGACGACGCCGCGATGTAGGGTTCGGTGACGATGGTCTGTTGCGCGTTGTTGGCTGCCTTGTACCAGCCACGGGCGCGGGGGTCGTAGTCCGCGGCGCGGTTGCCGGCCGGGATCGAGAACATCACGCCATCGGTGCCGCCGAAGTAGCTCAGCTGGAAGTTGCTGGTATAGGCCGGCAGGTCGATGGCGCGTTTGAGATTGGCCGGGGCGCTGCCGTCCACGGCGATCTGCTGGGACAGYGATTGCAGCAATTGGATGCGGCTTTCCAGCCAGGTCTKGATGTTGCTGGTGGTCAGGCTGCCGAGTTCCTGCATCGAGGACTCGGTACTGCTGCGCAGGGTTTGACGCTGGCGGTAAT
>NZ_JBFTMK010000727.1:0-2013 GCF_056396965.1 Pseudomonas sp. 05N434 | reverse complement strand
TTGGTGGGGCGGTCGCTGTAAGAGACCACGCCACTGGCATCAGTGGACTTATAGATCGTCATGGCCACAGCCGAGGTGGAGGCCATGAAAAGACCACAGAAAAACAGCAGGCGCGCGAGCATGGGCAAAATTCTGTTGAGTAGGCCTGGGAAGGAGCCTAGCAGCAGAAATGGACCTGCGTTGTCGACAGATGTTTCAAATGATCATTCCCACGCTCTGCCTGGGAATGCAGCACGGGACGCTCTGCGTCCCATCCGAAGCGGACGTGGAGCGTCCGGGGAGGTATTCCCACGCAGAGCGTGGGAACGATCAGCGGTACACGTTACGCACCCGGTACGAAGTGCTTCTGCGCGGTGCCACGGGCGATCAGGCGGGAGATGTAGTCGAGCTTCTGTGCATCCTGGTCGACAAAGCGGAACGTCAGTTGCAGCCACTCGCTGTCCGGCTTCGGCTCGTGGGCGACGATGGCGTGCAAGTAGCCGTTAAGACGGGCAGTTTCGGCATTGTCGCCCTGCTCCAGGTCGAGTACGGCGTTGTCGAGGACTTGCGGCAAGGTGTCGGTGCGTTTCACCACCAGCAGCGCTTCCTTGATGCTCAAGGCCTTGATCACGCATTGCTGTGTGCCGCTCGACAGGCGCAGTTGGCCTTGGCCACGACCGCCAGCTGATGCGGAGGCAGGCGCCTTGACCGGTGGATTGTTGAGCAGGCCGCGAGACGGCGCCGCAGCCGGGGCTGGCGCGGCGGCGGCAGGTTTGGCAAACGGGTTGACCGCTGCAGCCGAGGGTGCGACTACCGCCGCTTTGCCACCGGTCAATGCGCTCAGGGAATCGTTGCCGAACGCCGAGTTCATTTTGGTCGGCGCGCTGTTCATCAAGGTATCGAGCTTGCCGACCTTGTTCAGGGCCTGCTTGACCTTGGTCAACAGCTGCTCGTTGGTGAATGGCTTGCTGACGTAGCCGGAAACCCCGGCCTGGATCGCCTGGACCACGTTTTCTTTATCGCCACGGCTGGTCACCATCACGAACGGCATGGTCTTGAGGTTGTCCTGCTCACGGCACCAGGTCAGCAACTCCAGACCGGACATTTCCGGCATTTCCCAGTCGCACAGAACCAGGTCGA
Organism: Pseudomonas sp. 05N434; assembly: GCF_056396965.1. Taxonomy (NCBI): domain Bacteria; kingdom Pseudomonadati; phylum Pseudomonadota; class Gammaproteobacteria; order Pseudomonadales; family Pseudomonadaceae; genus Pseudomonas; species Pseudomonas sp. 05N434. The sequence continues at coordinate 894 of NZ_JBFTMK010000727.1, read as the reverse complement.
ACGCTTCCTTGGCCAGCATGGCCTGGRCCTTTTTACCGTTGACTGCATCTTCGGTCCGGATCCCCGGGAAGTAGTTGCGCAGGCACTTTTTTACCAGGTCACGAATGAACGACGCATCGTCCACGACCAACACACTGATCTTGCTCATCCAACACCCCTTTAAAAATCCCGGCAAGCATAACGCTGGCTGATGGCACTTTGCCAAAACTCTTCAGTCACGCCGGGACTTTTCGTTCGCGGGTGCTGCTTTTCAATTCGGCTTTTCAGTTCAAAAGCCACACAAACAAAAACGCCCGGCCAAGAGGCCGGGCGCTTTTTCTTGGGCAACCTTACTTATCGTCAGCTTTGTCCGGAACATTAGCGGTTTCGGCACTTGTGCCTTCCACTTCTTCCTTCATGCGCTTGAGGCCCAGGTGACGCACGTCGGTGCCGCGCACCAGGTAAATCACCAGTTCCGAGATATTGCGCGCGTGGTCGCCGATTCGCTCAAGGGAACGCAGCACCCAGATAATGCTCAAGACACGCGAGATAGAGCGTGGATCTTCCATCATGTAGGTGGCGAGTTCGCGCAGCGCGGTCTTGTATTCGCGGTCGATGATCTTGTCGTACTGCGCCACCGACAGCGCCAGGTCGGCGTCGAAGCGGGCAAATGCGTCCAGGGCATCGCGAACCATGTTGCGCACCTGGTCGCCGATGTGGCGAACCTCGACATAACCGCGCGGCGCTTCGCCTTCTTCACACAACTGAATGGCGCGACGGGCGATCTTGGTGGCTTCGTCGCCGATACGCTCGAGGTCGATCACCGATTTGGAGATGCTGATGATCAGACGCAAGTCCGACGCCGCCGGCTGACGACGGGCCAGAATGCGCAGGCATTCTTCGTCGATGTTGCGT
>NZ_JBFTMK010000726.1:0-2016 GCF_056396965.1 Pseudomonas sp. 05N434 | reverse complement strand
GGATAACATTTGCCGAGAGGTTGTCATGCTAACTGTTATAACAGGGACTGTTAATGATCTTTTGCCTGGGATGGCATGTGCGCTCGCTAAATATAGGTATCAGGTATTCGTTAAAGAGTTAGGCTGGCCTCTACGTTGTGAGGAGGGGGTTGAGTTAGATGATTTCGATCGCCCTGATACGGTATATGTTTTGGCCTGTGATCATAATCACGAAATATTTGGTTGCGCTCGGTTAATTCCTACTAATCGTCCATACCTGCTGGGGGATGTATTCCCTCACTTAATGGGAGGGAACCCTCCGCCGTTCTCTGCGGGTATATGGGAGCTCTCCCGGTTCGCTATTAGCCACCCGAAAGGCCAGGTATTGAGTGCTGAACAGGCCTGGAAAAATACGGTGAAATTGGTGAGGGAAGTGATTGACGTCGCACGCTCAAAAGGCGCGTTTCGATTGATCGCGTTCAGTGCTGTAGGCAATGAGCGTTTGCTAAAACGGATGGGCGTCAATACATGCAGGATTTCGCCGCCGCGGCTGATCGACAACAAAAGTATCGTTCCCTTCTGGATCGAAATCGACGACAAAACCACTAGCGCTTTGCGTCTGGCCGCCTAAAAACTTTACAGCGAATGATAGTCGAGAATGCCGATGAGTAGAGTCATAGGTTTGGCGGCATGCGATTGGTATGCCCTGAAGTGCTTGGACGAACGTATTTCGGTGGTGGGCCGCACTCAGGAACAGCTTGAGCAGCGAGTGACAGCGGCCTGCGAGCACTCCGCAACTGAGCATAATGTACCGATAGCCTGGAAGGACGAGAGTGGCGAGATAGTCGCTTTTTGCATCGTGCATTTCGACAAGCAGAGCAAGGTCAACGGGCTTGGCAGTGCGTACTTTTCAACGCTGATAGTAGTGCCGGTGGCGAGTGTCCTCCAGCAGCTGATGCGCTGTGCAATTGAGTATATAAACAGTACTCGGTTGCTGCCTCGGCGGGTGTCTGACTTGGTAGGCCCTATCCACAGTTCATTCTTGATTGAGCGAGGGCTGCGCACATTTGAGTCTGATTTCAATGTGTTTTCGTTGCCATCAAATACGATTGAGTTGACTGATGCCTTGGTGCAGGCAGGATTCCGAAAGGAAAAAGACCTGGTTGAAATTGTCTTTCAACCGCCCGCTCAAGGGTATCAACAGCATGCCTTGGAAGAAAAGCTCACTCAGCGATTGACGGGTATTGAGTTCCATCACTACGGGCAAGACGAATTGGTTGCCAGAAGCCAATTGTTAGCAGACTGTTATAATCAATCTTGGGAGCGAAATTGGGGTTACAGCCCTGCGTCAAAAGAACAGTTTGAAATAGCCTCGCGTAATATTAAAAACATATCGGCGTTGGTTGCCGAGCATGACGATAAAATTGTCGGCTTTACTATGTTTGCACCCGCCATGAATGAGCAGGGGTTGTACGGCMGCGCTTTTTTTACTGGCGTCGCTCCTGAGTATCAACGTAAAGGATTGTCGATAGCGCTCACTTTAAAGTTGACCGCCATCGCGCTGAGCAAGGTCGGTCGTAGCAGAATTAGCGTGTCTTGGATGCTGGAAGATAATGTCATGGTTCTTCGAACTATGCGTCATCTCACCCGGGACGGTATTTGTCACGAAAGAGCCTATCGCATTTATAGATATACTGCGCCGGTAGAATGAGAGTCTTATGCGTATTGATGATGTTGCATTAAAGTCGAAAGAGCTGGGTTATTACACATATTTTCCTCAAGTACGTTCTGCCTGCGGTCGGGATATGACGCTCGCGGATGGTCGGAAAATGTTGAACTTTGCATCGTGCGACTATTTGGGGCTTTCAAATCACGAACGCATGAAGGAGTCGGCTATTGCCGCCATCCTGCAGTACGGTTCGAACATCGGCGGCCCGATGATTTTCAGTGGCTTCACCGAATACCATGAGCGCCTGCAAAATAGCTTTAGCGATTTGTATGCAGGGCGAACATCGCTGATGTTTACCACCTCTTATC
>NZ_JBFTMK010000725.1:0-3352 GCF_056396965.1 Pseudomonas sp. 05N434 | reverse complement strand
CTTCAGGGGTGTCGATGGTTACGTTTTCGAACGGTTCCTGCTTCACGCCGTCAACTTGACGGATGATCACTTCCGGACGACCAACGCCCATTTCGAAGCCTTCGCGACGCATGGTTTCGATCAGTACCGAGAGGTGCAGCTCACCACGGCCGGAAACCTTGAACTTGTCAGCCGAGTCGCCTTCTTCAACGCGCAGTGCAACGTTGTACAGCAGCTCTTTGTCCAGACGCTCCTTGATGTTACGGGAAGTCACGAACTTGCCTTCTTTACCGCAGAAAGGCGAGTCGTTTACCTGGAAGGTCATGGAAACGGTTGGCTCGTCAACGGTCAGAGGCTTCATCGCCTCGACGTTGTCCGGCTGGCACAGGGTGTCGGAGATGAACAGCGAGTCCATACCGCTCACGCACACGATGTCACCGGCAAACGCTTCTTCAACGTCGATACGGTGCAGGCCGTGGTGACCCATCAGCTTCAGGATACGACCGTTACGCTTCTTGCCGTCGGCGCCAATGGCCACGACTGGAGTGTTCGGCTTGACGCTACCACGAGCGATACGGCCAACACCGATAACACCCAGGAAGCTGTTGTAGTCCAGTGCCGAGATTTGCATCTGGAACGGGCCTTCACGGTCAACTTTAGGAGCCGGTACGTTGTCGACGATCGACTGGTACAACGGGGTCATGTCTTCAGCCATGTCGGTGTGGTCCAGACCGGCGATGCCGTTCAGGGCCGAGGCGTAGACGACTTTGAAGTCCAGCTGTTCTTCGGTAGCACCCAGGTTGTCGAACAGGTCGAAGATCTGGTCCAGAACCCAGTCCGGACGCGCGCCTGGACGGTCAACCTTGTTGATGCACACGATTGGACGCAGGCCGGCTTCGAACGCCTTCTTGGTCACGAAACGGGTTTGCGGCATAGGGCCGTCTTGAGCGTCAACCAGCAGCAGAACGGAGTCGACCATCGACATTACGCGTTCAACTTCGCCGCCGAAGTCGGCGTGGCCCGGGGTGTCCACGATGTTGATGTGGTAGCCGTTCCAGTTGATGGCGGTGTTTTTCGCCAGAATGGTAATACCGCGCTCTTTCTCCTGGTCGTTGGAGTCCATCACGCGCTCGTCGTTGAGCTCGTTGCGCTCCAGGGTGCCGGATTGACGCAAGAGTTTGTCTACCAGGGTGGTTTTACCATGGTCAACGTGGGCAATGATGGCGATGTTGCGTAGATTTTCGATCACTTGTGTATCTCGATCAGAGGATTCGGTGTGCTGACAAGTCTTGGCAGCGATTAACAGTAGCGTCCGTACAAGCCGTTACAACTTGACGGTGGCATCGGGGGGCCGGTGACGCAGGCCACAGGCAAACAGCCCCGGGCACTTAGCTCGGTCGATAAACGCGCACATTGGCATGCCCCTCACTGAGCAAATGGTGGGCATGCAGGCGACTCATCACGCCTTTGTCGCAATACAGCAGGTACTGGCGAGTAGGGTCCAGTTCCTTGAAACGAGCGTTCAGTGCATAAAACGGCATCGTCTGTACCTCGATACCAGGAAGCTCCAGCGGGTCGTCTTCGGCGGCATCCGGGTGACGGATATCGATGATGATCTGGCCCGCCAGCGCTTCGCTGACTTCTTCAATCTGCAAGTCCTGGCCCAATTCGTCGATCACCCGATCGATCGGCACCAGTTTGGCGTTCTCGAGCGCGCGCTCAAGGACTGCCATGTCGAGTTATCGACTTTCCCGAGAATTTCTCCCAGAACTTCCTCGAACGGCACACTGACAAATAACACGCGTTGGGAGCTGCCGTACTTCTTCCAGATGAAGTGCGCGACTTCCATGACGCCCAATTCGTGGGCGCGTCCGCCCAGGTTGAAGAAGCAGAAGTGGCTCATCAGCCCGCGGCGCATGATCTGGTAGGCCGCAACGGTGGAATCGAAGCCGCCGGACATCAGTACAAGCGTCTGTTCCAGGGCCCCGAGCGGATAACCGCCGATGCCGTTGTGCTGGCTATGGATCACGAACAACCGTTGGTCGCGAACTTCGATACGGACTTCGATTTCGGGCTTTTTCAGGTCGATTCCGGCGGCACCACACTGACGGCGCAACTGGCTGCCGACATATTTCTCGATGTCTATCGAACTGAATGGGTGCTTGCCGGCGCGCTTGCAGCGCACCGAGAAAATCTTCCCGGCCAGCGCATCGCCGTAGTGCTGCTTGCACTTCTCGACGATGTCGTCGAAGTCGCCCAGCGGGTACTCGTCGATCTGCAAAAAGTGCGCGATGCCCGGCGTGCAAGTCAGGCGCTCGCCCATCTCTTTCAGGACCTTGGGGTCGCTGACGCGGGTTTCCAGCTCGAGATTGTCCCACACACCGTTCACCACCACGGCCGGGTCCAGGTCACGGAGCACGGTACGGATGTTTTTGGCCAACTGGCGGATGAAACGCATCCGTACCGGGCGGCTCTTGATGGTGATCTCGGGGAAGACTTTTACGATTAGTTTCATGAAAACAGCGCGCGCAGGGCCAGCCGAAAAAGGGGGGCGCGGATTATAGCGGAAATTGCTCAAGGTTTAACCAGTTAATGTGCAGAAGGTTTTGCATGCACCAAAACAGGTCATTTATGGAAATCGACGCTACATTACAGGGCGATATTTTGCGCTTTATGGTGCGCCGCCCCCTTGCAAGCGTGATATTGGGGCAAAAAACCCATGATGAGGCACTGGCATGCAATTTGCTCCCTTGTGAGGCAGGTTGCCATGGCAGAGTATTCGCGCCGGCATCACCCACATTTAAGGGCATCCATTACTAGCCCTRAGCCACCCGGAGGACACTATGTCGAAGTCGGTTCAACTCATCAAAGATCATGACGTCAAGTGGATTGATCTGCGCTTCACGGACACCAAAGGCACTCAGCACCACGTGACCATGCCGGCTCGCGATGCGCTGGATGAAGCTTTCTTCGAAGAAGGCAAAATGTTCGACGGTTCCTCCATCGCTGGCTGGAAAGGCATCGAAGCTTCCGACATGATCCTGATGCCGGACGACACCACTGCCGTTCTCGACCCGTTCACCGAAGAGCCGACCCTGATCCTGGTCTGCGACGTGATCGAGCCTTCGACCATGCAAGGCTACGACCGTGACCCACGGGCGATCGCCAAGCGTGCCGAGGAATACCTGAAGTCGACCGGTATCGGCGACACCGTATTTGTGGGTCCAGAGCCTGAGTTCTTCATCTTCGACGAAGTGAAGTTCAAGTCCGACATCTCTGGCTCGATGTTCAAAATCTACTCCGAACAAGGTTCGTGGATGTCCGACCAGGACGTGGAAGGCGGCAACAAAGGCCACCGTCCAGGCGTCAAAGG
>NZ_JBFTMK010000724.1:0-2025 GCF_056396965.1 Pseudomonas sp. 05N434 | reverse complement strand
ACCTTGAACAACTGCCCGCCGAGGACGAAAAATCCCGGGCGATCCTTGAGCAGATGCGCATTGATGAAGAACATCATGCCGAAAGTGCGCTGGATGCTGGAGGGTTTCGTTTTCCTGCGCCGGTGAAGTTCGGGATGAGTCTGCTGGCCAAGGTGATGACCAAGAGCACATATCGGATCTGACGGTTGCGTTGTTTGATCGGGACTCTTCGCGGACAACAGCAATGAAAAAGGCGACTACCTTGCGGTAGTCGCCTTTTTTTGTACTCGGAACTCTCAGCTCGGCATGTTGCGCGCGTAGAAGATTTCAAGCATTTCGTGTTTTACACGCTCAGTCACCTGGGCACGCTGCTCAGAGGACAGGTTGCTGGTGGCGTCGCCGAACAGGTAGTTATCCAGTTCGAAGTTCTTCAACAGCATTTTGGTGTGGAACAGGTTTTCCTGATACACGTTCACGTCGGTCATCTGGTACGCGTCGCGGGTGTCTTCGGAGAGATAGTTCTGGATCGAGTTGATCTCGTGGTCGATGAAGTGTTTCTTGCCTTCAACGTCACGGGTGAAGCCGCGCACGCGGTAATCCACAGTCACGATATCCGAATCGAACTGGTGAATCAGAAAATTGAGCGCCTTGAGCGGTGAAATGACGCCACAGGTCGACACGTCGATGTCCACACGGAACGTCGCGATACCGTCCACCGGATGGATTTCCGGGTAGGTGTGCACCGTGATGTGGCTCTTGTCGAGGTGGGCCAGGATGATTTCGGGCAACGGGCCCGGAGACTCTTCAATCTGACTGTCGGTGGGGGTTACCGGCTCTTCAGAGATCAGAATCGTGACGCTGGCGCCCTGRGGTTCATAGTCCTGACTGGCGATGTTCAGGATATTGGCACCAATGATATCGACAACTTCTGTGAGGATCTGCGTCAGGCGCTTGGCGTTGTACTCTTTATTGATGTACTCGACGTAAGCCTGCTGGTCTTGCGGGGTTTCCGCGTAGCAGATGTCATAGATGTTGAAGCTCAAGGTCTTTGTCAGGTTATTGAACCCGTGGAGCTTGAGTTTGCTTTTCACCGTTAAAAACTCTCTATGTATTGCGGGCTGGCCGCGTGATCAAGCATGCCCGTCAGATGCGAACGACGCACCTGCGTAGGACGGTTAACACCTCTTCGCGATGGCGATTTTGGTTGTCTGTTCAGGCAAGCGACCTGTCGGGTGACCGATCACTGCCCTGAAAAAAGTGGCGCATTATGCAGACGTCAGCTATGGATCACCAGAGTCTGCACCGCTTTTATGATAGTTGAATGTCGATTCAACCGAGCTCGATAATCTCGTAGTCGTGGGTAATCGCCACGCCAGCCGCGCCGAGCATGATCGAGGCCGAGCAGTACTTCTCGGCCGACAGCTCGATGGCGCGCTTGACCTGGGCTTCTTTCAGCCCGCGTCCCTTGACCACGAAGTGCATGTGGATCTTGGTGAACACCTTCGGATCTTCGGTCGCACGCTCGGCTTCGAGGAAGGCTTCGCAGCTTTCGACGGCCTGACGCGACTTCTTGAGGATGCTGACCACATCGAAATTGCTGCAACCGCCAACACCCAGCAGGAGCATTTCCATCGGGCGGACACCCAGGTTGCGACCGCCGGCATCGGGCGGACCGTCCATGACCACGACATGACCGCTGCCGGATTCACCGAGGAACATGGCTTCGCCTGCCCATTGGATGCGTGCCTTCATCGCCAAGACTCCACTGTATAAAAAAGGGTCGCCAGCTTAGCACAGGGCCCTTGATTGGCAGCGCTTCGCCTTCCTAGGACATAACCGTATGGGTCGTAGGTAAATTCTCGAATCTTGAAGGAATGTGTCTGTTAAGCTGACGCCAATTCACTGGCGCTTAGCCAGCCTTGTAGCGAACAAAAAAATCCAGGCTTCACCAGCCCCCTACAAAAAACAAACACACCGTGCAGTCTTTTCGGGATACAACCATGGTTGCTATTACCCCCATATCCAAAATCAAGAACCTCGACAAAC
>NZ_JBFTMK010000723.1:0-2034 GCF_056396965.1 Pseudomonas sp. 05N434 | reverse complement strand
CGAAGTAAGCGAACATCGCAACGCCGCATACCGCCTGGAAAAGGAAACGTACTGCAGTCGCGGACTTGCCCAGCGCCATCGGCGTCAGGTAGTCGGTCGCGATGGTCCACATGCCGACCCAGGCGTGAGCGCCCAGGGCCACAAGGGCCAGCAGACTGAAGATACGCATCCCGTTGTGGGCGAACAGGCCATGCCATTGGGCGTAGCCAATGCCAGGATTCGCAGCGAGGTATCCGATCAGGAAAATGAAATAAGCCGCGAGAACAACCGCAGACACACGTTGCGCCATCCAGTCATAGAGGCCCGAACGCGAAAGGTTCGTAACGCTGGTTACCATATCCAAACTCCTGCCAGAACGATCAACACCACGGAAACGGCGATGATAATTTTCGAGCCCAGGCGGCCGCCTTCCAGCGTCTCACCGATGCCCATGTCCATGATCAAGTGGCGCACACCGGCTACCAGGTGATACAGAAGAGCGGACAGGAGGCCCCATGCTACGAACTTGGCCAGCGGGCTGGTCAAGCATGCCTTCACCTCGGCAAAACCTTCCTCGGAACCCAGAGACTTGCCCAATGCATAAAGCATGAAGCCAAGGCCCAGGAAGAGGATGATGCCGGAAACACGGTGAAGAAACGACGTAACGCCGGTGATGGGGAGTTTGATGGTCCTTAGGTCTAGGTTTACAGGTCGTTGGCTTTTCACGGCTTTTTTTTCACACTGAAGAGCCCCTAACAATCAGGGCAAAGTTGTTGGGGAGTGCACTGGTCAGGTAACCACCACCCAGGGATGCGACCCCCAATAAAGCAGGCCCAAAAGCCCCTGGCGGTCGGTGGCCGAGTATAGACAGTTAGGCTACTAATGACAACGCGTTCACCTTCCCCTAATAGCGGATTGCACAAGTGACATAAAAGGCGTAAACGGCAGACAATTTCGAGAAAAAAGTGCGGTTAAAGCCTTCTGGAGCAAGACTTTAGGCAAATTGACATTCGAATTTATCTCACTATAGTGGTGCGGGCCCTGCGTGGGGGGTCTGTCTGATGATTTCAAGCATAAATAGGAGGCCACATGGCTGACAAAAAAGCGCAGTTGATCATCGAGGGCGCAGCCCCCGTCGAGCTGCCCATTTTAACCGGCACCGTTGGTCCCGATGTTATCGACGTTCGGGGCCTGACGGCCACGGGCCGTTTCACCTTTGACCCTGGTTTCATGTCGACCGCCTCCTGCGAGTCGAAGATCACCTACATCGACGGCGACAACGGTATTCTGCTGCACCGCGGCTACCCGATCGAACAGCTGGCTGAAAAGTCGGACTACCTGGAAACCTGCTACCTGCTGCTCAACGGCGAGCTGCCGACCGCAGAACAGAAGGCCCAGTTCGTCGGCACCGTGAAGAACCACACCATGGTCCACGAGCAGTTGAAGACCTTCTTCAACGGCTTCCGTCGCGACGCCCACCCGATGGCCGTCATGTGCGGTGTAGTTGGCGCCCTCTCGGCGTTCTACCACGACTCCCTCGACATCAATAACCCGCAGCATCGCGAAATTTCCGCGATCCGCCTGGTTGCCAAGATGCCGACCCTGGCTGCAATGGTTTACAAGTACTCCATGGGCCAACCCATGATGTACCCGCGCAACGACCTGTCGTACGCGGAAAACTTCCTGCACATGATGTTCAACACCCCGTGCGAGATCAAACCGATCAGCCCGGTACTCGCCAAGGCCATGGACCGGATCTTCATCCTCCATGCCGACCACGAACAGAACGCATCGACCTCCACCGTACGTCTGGCAGGTTCCTCGGGTGCCAACCCGTTCGCCTGTATCGCCGCCGGTATCGCTGCACTGTGGGGCCCTGCCCACGGCGGTGCGAACGAAGCCGTGTTGACCATGCTCGATGAAATTGGCGATGTCTCGAACATCGACAAGTACATCGCCAAGGCCAAAGACAAGAACGATCCGTTCAAACTGATGGGCTTCGGTCACCGGGTTTACAAAAACCGCGACCCACGCGCTACCGTCATGAAGCAGACC
>NZ_JBFTMK010000722.1:0-4393 GCF_056396965.1 Pseudomonas sp. 05N434 | reverse complement strand
TTCTGAAACCTCACATGGCCGGGGAATCTACAAAATCCTCAGGGCTGTGGGGCAATGATTAGATTCATCAGGATTTCGTACGGAGCCTATCCTGAATTAACTGCTCAACTGCCACTGACCAGCTGTTTTCCTGACGGAACCATTCATCTCCTAGCGCGTTGCGATCATGGTTGCGCATGGCGCGCTCATAATCCGTAAATAAATCTTCAATTTTGTCTCGGGGCAACTCGACGCGAACTAGATGAGAACTAGATACGGTAACTCTGGCATTTGGAAATTTCTGGTGAACTCTTGGTTCGGCAAGCTTTAATGTCGTCTCTTGCTCTAATGGCGAAAGTAAAATAAGTTCATCGAGATCTTCTTTTAGCATCGCCAAATGGAAGTCAAGGCTCAGCTCCATCTTTTTAATGAAAGTGCTCTTTTGCTCAGGCATTGCGTCAGCCATCGTTTCAAGCTGCTGCAGAGTAGTTACAACCAAATGAAGCATTACTGATATCGAGGCATGAAGCCTAGTCATAGGCATGTTGTAATCTGGATTGCCGATTCCACTATGGACATCTAGCTGGGCGCTGGACACTTTATGGTAGAAAGAACCAGCACCATAGCAATCATCAGACCAACTAAACCGCCCTTGAAGTTCATTAAGAATCTGTGGATACACGGTGCTCCACACTCCACTCACAGACGGGCCTCTATCCTCTGTCCAAAGGCTATTCAAGTGAAACAGCGTGCAGCGCCCCTCAGCCACTAGAGCCTCAATTCGCCGCTTGTATACACCCTGAATAGAGTCTCCATTACGATCAATCAGAAGAATTAGATGAAATTTATCTAATCCCTCAAGCTCGAACGCCTCGAGGATTTCGTCGACTGCTCGCCCGGAAACAACAGTATCTATAAAGATAAATTTATCAGATGGAAGATCGCGCGGTAGAACTTGAGAAAGCTCCTTCTCCTGAAGATGCTGAACTATTTTTTTATAAAACGTCAAATGCGGATCTTGTCCATCCCGCCTAACAAGCGCACTCAAAACCTTAACCCAGAAACAGCATAGATCTAGAGCTGCCTGCCCGTACTCGACAATATTCTCTTTGGTGAAAACTCTAGTCCAGTAATACTCTGCTGTTTCATCTTTACTATTCGCCATTATTCCATCCCAAACTACAAATTAAATATTTCGGAATATAATACGCCTGTTCGAAAATTCTACGCACTAGAAACTCTCGGCTGGGTGTCTTTCCTGAGGGCTGGTCAGTAAGAGTTGAGCTCCAACTGCATCGTCCGCCCCGTGGAGCATTCTGAGAGGGCGATCATGATTATTTGCCACGACTCTTTCCAAGCATTCAGCTCGTTTGGCGAGGCGTTCTATGGATGACCGCTTTTGGCCGATTTCTGCCTGTCGTGAAGGGCTGCATCCGGCCCAGAGTGTGTAAAAACGCCTCCGCGAACCCTTGCTATGATTTCTGAGGATTTCATCGCAAGGATCGCCCATGAAGCGCTTTATCCAAGGTGAACATCGAGGCCAAGGCACCTTACTTCCCGAGAGCCTCGACGACTACGTCAGCGATACCAATCCGGTACGCGTAGTCGATGTCTTTGTCGACGAACTCGACCTGGTCAATCTGGGTTTTGAAGGTGCCATTCCAGCCGACACTGGCCGACCTGCTTACCATCCCTCGGTCTTGTTGAAGATCTACATCTACGGTTATCTCAACCGCATCCAGTCGAGCCGACGCCTGGAGCGAGAAGCCCAACGTAACGTCGAACTGATGTGGTTGACCGGACGTTTGATGCCGGATTTCAAGACCATCGCCAACTTCCGAAAGGACAACAGCAAGGCCATTCGAGGCGTCTGTCGCCAGTTCGTTGTGCTGTGTCAGCAGTTGGGATTATTCGGAGAAAATCTGGTCGCGATCGATGGCAGTAAGTTCAAAGCCGTCAACAACCGCGACCGCAATTTCACCAGCGCCAAACTGAAACGGCGCATGGAAGAAATTGAATCGAGTATCAATCGTTACCTGGCAGCACTCGATGCTGCTGATCGGCAAGAACCTCCATCTTCCGAGCCCAGTGCCGTGCGGCTGGAAGAGAAAATCGCCAAGCTCAAAACTCAAATGAAGGAGCTTCAGGCGATCGAAATCCAGCTCAATGAATCACCGGATAAACAGGTCTCACTGACCGATCCAGACAGCCGATCCATGATGACGCGCGGCACGGGAATTGTTGGCTATAACGTGCAGACAGCGGTCGACACGCAGCACCATTTGATCGTTGCGCATGAGGTGACCAACGTTGGTTCCGACCGCGATCAACTCAGCTCGATGGCTAAGCAAGCCCGCGAGGCGATGGCGTCAGAAACGTTGTCGGTAGTGGCGGACCGAGGTTACTTCAAAAGCGAACAAATCCTCGCTTGTCACGATGCCGGTATCACCGCCTATGTGCCCAAACCGATGACCTCTGGAGCCAAGGCTGACGGGCGTTTCAATAACGATGCCTTCATATATGACGCGGCAAAAAACGAATACATTTGCCCGGCTGGCGAGGCGCTGGTCTGGCACTACTCCTACGTTGAAAAAGGCCTGAATTTGCATCGTTACTGGAGTTCGAAATGCCGGGGCTGCGCGTTGAAATCGCAGTGCACCCCGAGCACGGAACGACGAATTCGACGCTGGGAGCATTGGCCCATTCCAGAGGCTGTAAAAACAACGTTACGTGTTCCAGGTCGCGACCGGTGCGACTCGAAGCATTGACCGTGCGATCGCTCAGCCAACGAACGTCAATGGCTCAAGACGATCAGGTTATGAGCGTTTTTACACACTCTGGACCATAAAGAGACATTCATTTTGCGTCGGGATGCCCCTAGCCGAAGCGATCAGTTGTTTGATCGATTTGAGCTGCCACCCAAATTGGCGAAAATATTAAATCAAACATCTCTAATGATGTATGCCCCATGTAGTTCTTTTATTTCATCTCCATGCTCTAAATACAGACTCCCCACGGCGCTGAATCTTTCCGGCGCGACTCCAAAGGCGTCGATAATTTTATTGCTCGCCCGAGATCGATCTTTAATCCATGCCTCGTACATCGCCTTGTATTCTTCAGAGTATGTTAGCTCACCGTTCAAACTTTGAGTAAAACAAGCATTAATAATGGGGCCGTCACCGGCCTTTTTATCAATGAAAAGTCATCATCTGTCAAATTTATAACTTTTAGAATATCCTTGTCTGTTAATCCTATCGCGTAGTCGTATTTCTCTCTGAATGTCAGATCACGCGACATCAAAAAAACTGTTCCGATGAGAGATTCTATATCTTTAAATTGCGCATCATTTAAAGGGTGCTTTAGTAACTTTAACTGCTCTACAAATTTAGTTACCCGCTTGCTTTCAGCTTTGGTAGCTTTCTGATTAGCCATTGCTGCATAGGAGCTAACGTACTCGTCAAGCAAACTTACATAGCCAAGAATTTTGAACTCCCAAAACCCCTCATAACGTTGCATGCCGGCAAGGCGAACCCACGACGTCTTCCTGTAATTGGATGCGTAGTATCGATCAAACACCGACTGCCATTTATCATCTAATGAGTGTCTTTGAGCTAAGCAGCTTAGCCAAAACTCGCCTCTTGAAGATTCTCGATCTACTTTTCTAAACGCCGAAAAGTAAATAGGCATAGCGTAGCTCGCACCACATCCAACCCATACATTTGCAATGGAAATAGCATTGGCAGTTAATACAGACAATAAAGTAGATAATTCAAACGATTTCTCTTTTACCTCCTTTACTGAAAATCCACCATCCGTCCGCTCAAAAATAAAGCGCGTATGTTCATGTATTACATGGTCTTCGCCACGCTTAGTTAGACTACCAATTGTATCGGTCTTTAAAGAGAAGTTCTCATCCGTCGTATTGACGCTTACCGATAGCTGAGGCACCTGGTTTTTCCAGATAATATTTTCGCCAATTTGGCCGGTAACATATTGTCCACGCAAAAACCAATCAGATGCATCTCCATATTTTATATGAAAATAGGTGATTTCAGATTTGATGTCGCCAAGTACGACAAAGTCCGCGTATAGCGAATACCTTTCAAGCTCGCAATTGAGTAGCGTGAGCTTCTGCCCATCTTTTGCTTTTGCCTTAAGAATCGAGAACTCACGTTGCGGAGCTTCATAGTATTGCGTCAAATCAAACTGTATGCGAATCAATGTTCCGTCGCCAAATGAAAGCTGTCCCTGACCTATGACGCCTTGGTCGTCATCATAAACTTCTACGTCGTACTCAAATTTGCTAGAGAAATCAAAATCATCTTTCATTGATAATCCGTTGTTAAAAAAGCTGTCTGACTTATTTATATACGAAATGTCGCGTCAAAAATATGCTTGGGAGACAGTATTTAGG
>NZ_JBFTMK010000721.1:0-2037 GCF_056396965.1 Pseudomonas sp. 05N434 | reverse complement strand
GTGTACTTCCAGCTTGGCGCCTCCGTATGCAGAAACCCAGGGTTCCGCAAGCTGATGGCCAAGGGCGCGATCATGCGTTACGACTTCACCGAGGTGAAGACCAACCGTCCGGTCGGCTCCGCCAGCTTCCAGGACTCGGACTGCCCGAAAGAGACTCCCGCGAAGAAGAAATAATTACCTGGCATTGGCGCGCCGCTGTTCATCCTCGGCGCGCAGCTCTGCCAACAGCGCCTGCAAGTAACGCGAACGTCGCTCCCCACCCTCCAGACGTCGACAGCACTCTTCTTCGAGACTCAAATGATGGGTCTCGGCCGATGCTTTCAGCAATCGATACAGTTGCGCATCGATCTCCAGAGTCACTCTGGGCATGGTTTCCCGCCTCCCTGCATGCATTGATCGCCGTTGATCACGCGATAAATCCCTGAATTGCTTGAACGTCGCGTCCTGCCGTTGACGCAAAGTTGTCGTGTCACGCCTGTAACTTAGTAAATCAGAGCGCGAGACATGCGGCTTGCGTTCAGACGAGCGGTGAAAGCACCTTGTAAATCGTCAATAAGCGGTTGCCAGGAAAGACTTTGCGGCGCAATGATCAAGCCAGCGAAAATCGTTGCGAGGGTCTAAATTCAAAGTGTTCATGTTGTTTTTTTAAGGGCAGAAAAGGGGCTGCCCATTACGGTGTCTTATTGTGCGAACGTTTCTTTCATTCAAGGGATAAGCAGAGCCCGTATGGATGGCTCGATTGCAACCGAGTCAAGTAGAGCGCCCAGGCATGGGCTTGGGCAGACAGCGACACAAGGGGTGTCGCGGCGCCGACAATTGTTTTGTCGGGGCCGAGGGTTCTGTGCAGAAGGAGAAGTTGAATGCCTTACCAACCGAATGACCTACTGAGCCGTCATTTTCAAGAAAGCGGCCACGACCTCACCAGCAAGGTCGAAGAACAACTCAACCTGGTTTCACCCAACAGCCCCAACATCCCGATTTACCGCGACATGATCCTGACCGTGCTACGCATGGCCCAGGAAGATCACAACCGCTGGAATGCCAAGATCACCCTGCAAACCCTGCGTGAACTCGAGCATGCTTTTCGTGTGCTGGAGCAGTTCAAGGGTCGACGTAAAGTCACCGTTTTCGGCTCGGCCCGCACGCCGATAGAACACCCGCTTTATGGCCTGGCCCGAGAACTGGGAGCCGCTCTGGCGCGCTCGGACATGATGGTCATCACCGGCGCCGGCGGCGGCATCATGGCGGCAGCCCATGAAGGTGCCGGCCTGGAACACAGCCTGGGATTCAATATCACCCTGCCCTTCGAGCAGCATGCCAACCCCACGGTCAATGGCACCGCCAACTTGCTGCCCTTCCACTTTTTCTTTACCCGCAAGCTGTTCTTCGTCAAGGAAGCCGACGCGCTGGTCCTGTGCCCAGGGGGATTTGGCACGCTGGATGAAGCGCTGGAAGTACTGACCCTGATCCAGACCGGTAAAAGCCCGCTGGTGCCTGTCGTGCTACTGGATGCGCCGGGCGGCAAGTTCTGGCAAGGCGCGCTGGACTTCATTCACCATCAACTGGAGGAAAATCGCTACATCCTGCCGACCGACATGAAGCTGCTGAGCCTGGTCTATAGCGCCGAAGAGGCCGTCGAGCAGATCAACCAGTTCTACAGCAATTTCCACTCCAGCCGCTGGCTCAAGCATCAGTTCGTGATTCGCATGAACCACACACTCAGCGACCGGGCGCTTGAACACATGCAGGAGGCATTCGCCGACCTGTGCCTGAGCGATCATTTCCATCAGCATGCCTACAGTGGCGAGGAGCACGACGAAGCGCAGTTCAGCCATCTGGCGCGCTTGTCCTTCACCTTCAACGCTCGTGATCATGGCCGTCTGCGGGAATTGGTGGATTACATCAACCTGCCGGAAAACTGGACCCAGTCCAAACCCCAGGCGCAACAACGCATACGGCAACCGTCCAAGGTAACGTGATGCAAAAACACGGCCCGCTATCGAAATAGCGAGCCGTTTCAGTCAATCGTCCATCCCC
>NZ_JBFTMK010000720.1:0-2041 GCF_056396965.1 Pseudomonas sp. 05N434 | reverse complement strand
CCATTGGGTATGAGGGCAAGCAGAACATGTATGAGCAGGTTATCAAACTGGTGAGCAAATCATGAATGTGTCTACTGAAATTCTCCATATCAGGGTCGATGACCGAGAAGCCCATCCATCCGTGACGCCTATTTATCAGTGCAGCGCTTTTAGCGCTGACTCGGCGTTCTTCTACTCGAGAAAAGCCAATCCCAATGTGACTGAGCTGGAACAGGTTGTCGCTGCACTGGAAGGAAGCGAATACGCCTTGGCCTACAGCACCGGAATGAGTGCCATCTACATGGTGCTGGAGCTGCTGAAACCCGGTGGGTCGCTGGTGATCAACAAATATATCTATGGCTGTTCTTATAAGCTGTTTCAGCGATATGCGGCACGTATCGGTGCGAAACTGACGATTCTGGATCTCACCACGGAAAGTGGATTGAAAGAGTTGCCGTCGGACGTGGACATGGTCATTTTCGAAACACCGACCAATCCCTTTCTGAAAGACATTGATATTCATGCGGTCAGCAAGGTGGTTAAGCAAAACAACCCACACGCTCTGGTGGTCGTTGACAACACGTGGGCCACTCCGATATTTCAAAAGCCTCTGAACTTCGGCGCGGATATTTCTCTGTACAGCGCAACGAAGTATTTCTCCGGGCATAGCGATGTCATGGGCGGCCTGGTACTCGTCAACAATGAAATGATTTATACGCGCCTCCTCGAAGGCCGCTTTTACTCAGGCTCAATATTAGCGCCTAATAGCGCATGGCTGCTCCGCAGAAGCATGCAGACATTTAACCTGCGCATGGAGAAACACAGCAACACAACCTCCAGCATGCTCAACTATCTACGGGAACTGCCCTTTATTGAGCATGTATATTATCCACGAGTCGATGATAAACAATTGACCGGCTACGGTGGCATTGTGTTTGTTGATGTTCGGCCCGATCTGGTCCCCTTTTACAAAACCTTCAGCAGCTCCCTCAAATGGTTTGGAACGGGTACGGGAATGGCCTGTGTCACGTCAATGGTTGCGCAACCCTTTAGTGGAAGCCATGCCTCGATGACCGAGCAGGAAAAAGCGGATATGGGGATTGAAAAGGGGTTGGTACGATTGTGTTTTGGTTTAGAGGCCCTTGAGGATCTTAAAGAGGATCTGCTTCAGGCATTTGTGGCCATGGAAAATATGGCCAATCAAAAAAGTGCACTTAAACCTGCGTAACAGATGTTAATCATGCGCAACGAGCCTTCAACGGCTCGTTGCTTTTTATGGAGAAGCGAGATTGCCCAGCGTACTCGAAAAAACGATATTCGAAGACCCTACTCTGAACGTTATCCATCTTCTAAATTCCATTTCCAGTGAAAATCCAGAGGCAATCTCTCTGGCTTCCGGTCGACCTGACGACGAGCAATGCGACCTGTCCCTCATCGATAAAGGGCTGGCCAGCTATGCACGATACGCCGTCAATCCGGAACACTCGCTTGCGACACTACTTTGCCAATATGGAAAAACCACCGGAATTATCAACGGCATAATAGCCGAACACTTGCAGGTGGATGAAGGCATAAAAATTTTCAACCCTGAAAGTATTGTCGTGTGTATGGGGTTTCAGGAAGCTGCGACCTTGACACTGCTATCAATTTTTGAAGGAGGTGGTGTTTTATTAGTGCCTGACCCTGTGTTTTCCGGAATAACGGGGATTGCGAAATTATTAAGAATAAAAATTGTACCCGTTCCCGAGGACACCTTCCTCGATCCATCTGCCCTGCGCAAGGTAGCTGAAGATCTTGAGTCCAGGGGGGAAAAGGTAAAAGCGCTGTACGCGATTTCAGATTTTAGTAACCCTACTGCTAACAGCTTGTCCTATGAAGACAGAAAGGCCATGCTCTCCTTGGCCAATGAAATGAATTTTTTTATCCTGGAGGATAATGCCTACAGCTACTTCAGGTACGAGGGAGATAAAATCCCCTTGATGAAGTCAATCGACAGTAGTCGAGTATTCCTTCTTGGCTCTTTTGCGAAGTCAATTTTTCCGGGATTGCGTATGGGCTATGT
>NZ_JBFTMK010000719.1:0-2044 GCF_056396965.1 Pseudomonas sp. 05N434 | reverse complement strand
AACTCACGCTCATCGAGCCAGACGCTGCCATGGTCCGCCGGCAATTCTCCGCACAGGGCGCCGAGCAACGTGCTTTTGCCGGCGCCATTAGGCCCCAACACGCCGAGCACTTCGCCCGGTTTAAGCTCAAGGGTGATGTCCGTCAGGACAACTTTTCGACCGCGACGGATTTGCAGGTTCTGCGCTCGCAACATCAGGCACGCCCTCTGAGCAATAAATACAGAAAGAACGGCGCGCCGATGAGGGCCGTGACAATCCCGATCGGCAACTCAGCCGGCGCCAGCGCCAGCCGCGCCACCAGATCAGCAAACAACAGGAGACTGGCCCCCGCCAACACCGACGCCGGCAACAACACCCGATGATCGGGGCCGACCAGCAGCCGCACCAGATGCGGCACCACCAGGCCGACAAACCCGATCATCCCCGCCGCAGCTACCGCCGCGCCGACACCCAACGCCGTGCAGAACACCAATTCGCGCTTGAGTCCTTCGACGTCGATACCCAGGTGGCCGGCCTCCGACTCCCCCAGCAATAATGCGTTCAAGGCCTTGGCCCGACGCGGCAACCACAGTGCCACACCGGTACTCACCAGCAATAACGGCCAGAGTCGCGCATAACTGGCGCCGTTAAGGCTGCCCAGGTTCCAGAACGTCAGGGTGCGCAGGGTCGCGTCATCCGCCAGATAAGTGAAGAGCCCGACCGCCGAACCAGCCAGGGCAGTCAATGCAATACCGGCCAGCAGCATGGTCGCGACGTTGGTCTGGCCATTGCGTCGCCCCAGTCGATAGACCAGCGCCGTCACCCCCAACCCGCCGAGAAACGCGCACACCGACAACAGATATGGCCCGAAGGATTCAGGCAGTCCACCGAATACCGAGCCGCCGACAATCGCGATAGCCGCGCCCAATGCCGCGCCGCTCGACACCCCTATCAGGCCCGGATCGGCCAGAGGATTGCGAAACAACCCCTGCATTGCCACACCAGACAGCGCCAGAACCCCGCCCACCGCCAAACCGAGCAAGGTTCGCGGCAGGCGGATTTGCCCGAGGATCAGTTCGGCCTGCTCCAACCCGTCGGCGGCAATCGGCAGGCCGACCAAGCGCAGCGCCGCGCGCAAGGTGTCGAACAACGGCAAACTCACCGGCCCCAACGCCAGCGACAACCAGATCGCCAGCAAACACAACAGGCTCAAGCCAATGAACAACGCACGAGGTTTAATCAGAAGGGTCATTGGCCAGTCGTACCGGGATCGAACAGGTGCATAAACAGCCTCCTTCAAAGGTTTCCCGGGCATAGTCATGACAGGCCAAGTATTCTCGGCATCCGGTAATCGCCCTGCGGGCGAGCCGTCATTTGATAATTGCTTGCATTTGAACGTCAAGCTCGGACGTACCAGGTCGCGAGCCGCAGGACTTGAGGATAGACATGAAGCTTCTTTGCACAGGCGCCGAATTGGCTGACGCCAGCAGTCGCGGTTTCGACGTCAACGGCCAGAAGCTCCTGGCCGTACGCCGGGGCGGTCGGGTGTATGTGTATGAAAATCGCTGCCCGCACCGGGGCGTCGGGCTGGAATGGCAGCCCGACCAGTTTCTCGACCCCAGCAACAGCTTGATCCAGTGCGCGACCCACGGCGCACTGTTTCTGATCGAGGACGGTGAATGCGTCGCCGGCCCCTGCGCCGGACAATCCCTGACCAGCATCCCCTGCCACGAAGATGAGCAAGGAATCTGGGTCACGCTCTAACCGTTCAACAGCACATCCAGTCGCCGATCGACCACCATCTCTTCGTGAGTCAAGCGCACGCCATACGCCAGCACTTCGACTCCACACGCCACTGCCTCACGCAACGCAGCTGCGTAGGCCGAATCGATTTCTTCGGCAGGACGCACCGCGTCGATCCCTGTCAGGTTCACGCAATACAACTGCACTGCCCGAATCCCGTCCCTGGCCAAATGCGCCAGTTCGCGCAAATGCTTGGCCCCACGCTGGGTCACCGCGTCAGGAAATGCCGCCACCGCCGAGCCATCAAAGCCCAGGGTGACGC
>NZ_JBFTMK010000718.1:0-2047 GCF_056396965.1 Pseudomonas sp. 05N434 | reverse complement strand
GTGAAAGAGATCATTCATGATTTCGGAATTGAAGCACTTAATAGCCACCAGTGGTACGTTCAGAAGTATCCGGTCGATGTCCCGGATGTTTTTTCCGAGCTTGGCGCCCATGTGGCTGCTCTGCACGGGATGATTGAACATGGCAATGGAGTGACTGATGAACAGTTGCGCATTGCTGACAAAGGTGTCAGTACATGGGTCTACACCGCTGAGAAAAATCTTGTTCCTTTCTCGGACATCTCACTGTACGACAAGTCTTCTCCCCGTTTCGTCAAGGTTCCTAACGGGTTGCAGCCGCCGGAAATCGTTCCAATCTCGCGCGTGCAGATGGGTATA
The DNA here is from genome assembly GCF_056396965.1 of Pseudomonas sp. 05N434. Lineage (NCBI taxonomy): Bacteria > Pseudomonadati > Pseudomonadota > Gammaproteobacteria > Pseudomonadales > Pseudomonadaceae > Pseudomonas > Pseudomonas sp. 05N434. Next base: position 1,711 of record NZ_JBFTMK010000718.1, on the reverse strand, counting down.
CCGGAAGATGCTTTTGTATTGTGTTGTGTCAGTCGGGCAATTCCCGATAAAGGCTGGGGCGAAGCTATCCAGGCGGTAGAACTTGCGCGATCACTTTCCGGTCGGGACATCCGTATTATATTGGTCGGTAATGGCCTGGTGTACGATGAATACTGTCAAGCAGGTGCGCCGGACTTCGTTTACCTGGCTGGCTTTAGTGATAACTCCGTAGGCCATTATGCTGCCGCGGACATGGGCATCATGTTATCGACCTTCAGGTCAGAGAGTTTCCCTCTGACCATTGTCGATTGTCTGTTCGCCGGCAAGCCATACATTGCCACAGACGTAGGCGACATCAAAAACATGTTGACGATAGAGAGCGGCGTTGCCGGGGAGATTATCGGGTTGGAAGATTGGGTCGTCCCAATCGAGAGTGCGGCCCGCGTGATTGCAGAGTTCGCGACAGATGAACGGAAATACAAGGAAGCCGTCGGCCTGGTGAAAGACGTTTCCAGTCGATATCGAATTGACGCCGTTGCCTCTCAATATCTTCGTTTGTTCGAGCGTGACATTCAGCAGCGCAGGGCGGAGCCGGCGAAGGCCGAAGCCGCTGGCCTGACTGTCCAAGACCTGTAGCCGGAGTTGCTGTAAGCAGGACAGCTAGCGTTAAGGGGAGGGCTCACAGGGCAGGTCCGGCTGATTACCAGGCCTGCGCTGAGAGCAAGACGGGCGTCTCCGGCAATTTGGTAAGCCGCCTCTCTTGACGTATCATTAGCCGTCACAGTGTGTTCCGTTAAACAATAAAGTGTAGGTCGTTGCAATGGTTGCCAAGGATGGGGCAGGTCACGCCCGCCTTGTCTGCTGCTGCACAAGGCGGCAGTTTCAACCATATCAAGCGCTGGAGGGCAACGTTGAATAATTCCGAGAACACTTCCCCTAATCCCGTTAAGCGGTCCCTGGTTTTGGGGGGGCGTGGTTTCATAGGCACCCACTTGATAGACGCATTGCTCGATCAGGGCCATTTTGTGCGCTGTTTCGATCGTCCCAATGTGGCGCCGTTGGGTGAATCCCACTTCAATCATCCTAATTTCGAGCTTTGCGAAGGAGACTTCACCAGCGAGGCCGAAGTCGCCAAGGCATTGGAAGGTTGCGATGTTTGCTATCACCTGGTGTCTACGACCCTCCCCAAGTCTTCAAATGCGGATCCCGTCTTCGATGTGGAGAGCAATGTCGTTGCGACCATCCGCCTGCTAAACCTCGCGGTGAAGTCCGGGCTGAGGAAGATTGTTTTTATCTCCTCCGGCGGCACGGTGTATGGAGACCCTACGCAAGTACCTATTCCAGAAACCCATGCTACTGACCCGGCTTGTTCCTATGGAATTGCCAAGTTGGCGATCGAGAAGTATTTGGCGCTTTTCCATCGCTTATACGGCCTTGATTATACTGTTCTACGTCTTGCAAACCCCTTTGGTGAGGGGCAGCGCACCTATGCTAGCCAAGGCGCGGTAGCCGTATTCCTTGGCAAAGTCCTGCGTGGCGAGACGGTTGAGATTTGGGGCGATGGCACGGTTGTACGTGACTACATTCATGTCTCTGATGTGGTGAGAGCGTTGTTGGCATCGTCAGCGCAATCCGGTGAAGAGCATGTGTTCAATATCGGTTCAGGGCGCGGACATAGTCTCAATGAGGTTCTTGATGCGATCGAGAGGGTCACGGGGCGAAATGCCAGTCG
>NZ_JBFTMK010000717.1:0-2048 GCF_056396965.1 Pseudomonas sp. 05N434 | reverse complement strand
CACATGGCCCTGAAGATCGAGCAGAAGCAGGAAATCCTCGAAATCATCGATTTGTCGGCCCGGGTCGAGCACGTTCTGGCGTTGCTGGATGCCGAGATCGATCTGCTGCAAGTCGAAAAACGCATTCGCGGCCGCGTTAAGAAGCAAATGGAGCGCAGCCAGCGCGAGTACTACCTGAATGAGCAGATGAAGGCCATTCAGAAAGAGCTGGGTGACAGCGACGAAGGCCACAACGAAATCGAAGAGCTGAAAAAGCGCATCGATGCCGCCGGTCTGCCGAAAGATGCGTTGGCCAAGGCTCAGGCCGAACTGAACAAGCTGAAGCAAATGTCGCCAATGTCCGCGGAAGCGACCGTGGTGCGTTCGTACATCGACTGGCTGGTTCAAGTGCCATGGAAAGCCCAGAGCAAAGTGCGCCTGGACCTGGCCCGTGCCGAAGACATTCTCGACGCCGACCACTACGGTCTGGAAGAAGTCAAAGAGCGCATCCTCGAATACCTCGCCGTGCAGAAGCGCGTGAAGAAGATTCGCGGCCCGGTATTGTGCCTGGTCGGTCCTCCAGGGGTGGGTAAAACCTCTCTGGCGGAGTCGATTGCCCATGCAACCAACCGCAAATTCGTCCGCATGGCCCTCGGTGGCGTGCGCGATGAGGCGGAAATTCGTGGTCATCGCCGGACTTATATCGGTTCGATGCCAGGAAGATTGATTCAAAAGATGACAAAGGTGGGCGTCCGCAACCCGCTGTTCCTGCTCGATGAAATCGACAAAATGGGCAGCGACATGCGTGGCGATCCAGCGTCGGCGTTGCTGGAAGTGCTCGACCCCGAGCAAAACCACAACTTCAACGATCACTATCTGGAAGTCGACTACGACCTGTCCGATGTGATGTTCCTGTGCACCTCCAACTCGATGAATATTCCACCGGCGCTGCTGGACCGGATGGAAGTGATTCGTCTGCCGGGTTACACCGAAGACGAGAAGATCAACATTGCCGTCAAATACCTTTCGCCCAAGCAGATTGCTGCCAACGGACTGAAAAAAGGCGAACTGGAATTCGACGCCGAAGCGATCCGCGACATCATCCGCTACTACACCCGCGAAGCCGGTGTACGTGGGCTGGAGCGCCAGATTGCCAAGGTTTGCCGCAAGGCGGTCAAAGAGCATGCTCTGGAAAAACGCTTCTCGGTGAAGGTGACTGCCGAGATGCTGGAACACTTCCTGGGCGTGCGTAAATTCCGTTACGGCCTGGCTGAGCAGCAGGATCAGATCGGTCAGGTCACCGGCCTGGCGTGGACCCAGGTGGGCGGCGAATTACTGACCATCGAAGCCGCAGTCGTGCCGGGTAAAGGCCAATTGATCAAGACCGGTTCTCTGGGTGACGTGATGGTCGAATCGATCACCGCAGCCCTGACCGTTGTCCGCAGCCGTGCGAAGAGCCTGGGGATTCCCCTGGACTTCCATGAGAAGCGCGACACGCATATCCACATGCCTGAAGGGGCGACCCCGAAAGACGGCCCTAGCGCCGGTGTAGGCATGTGCACGGCCCTGGTGTCGGCATTGACTGGCATTCCTGTAAGAGCGGACGTCGCCATGACCGGCGAAATCACCTTGCGTGGTCAGGTGCTGGCGATCGGTGGCTTGAAGGAAAAACTGCTGGCTGCTCACCGTGGCGGAATCAAGACGGTGATCATTCCTGAAGAGAACGTACGCGATCTGAAGGAAATTCCTGACAACATCAAGCAAGATCTACAGATTAAACCCGTTAAATGGATTGACGAGGTCCTGCAAATTGCGCTGCAATACGCGCCGGAACCCTTGCCGGATGTGGTTCCGGAGATCGTTGCAAAGGATGACAAACGCGAGTCTGACTCTAAGGAAAGAATTAGCACGCATTAGTACGCATTTGCCTGGGGGGCTTCCTTGACAGTTTTTTAGAGCCCTTGTTATAAAGCGGCTCTTAAGTGTCTGTAGGCCATTCAGCACTCGTTTTTTTTGCTTTCACCAAAAAACTKAGAATCAAACTCAAATAGATATAAGGGGACTTAGAG
>NZ_JBFTMK010000716.1:0-2049 GCF_056396965.1 Pseudomonas sp. 05N434 | reverse complement strand
GACAGCGAAGTCTGCCCCTTCAACTTCGCCCAACTGGAGAAACTCGCCCTGGAGCTGCCCTCGTTGCAGCACAACATGAACAAGATCCTGAGCCGGGAAATCGTCCGTGAGCACAACCTGCTGATGATGATGGGCAACATGAACTCCGATGAACGCCTGGCCGCCTTCCTCCTGAACCTGTCGCAACGGTTGAGCATTCGGGGTTACTCGTCCAGAGACTTTGTACTGAAAATGCGTCGCGAAGAGATCGGCTCCTATCTGGGCCTGCGCCTGGAAACCATCTGTCGGGGCATCGCTCATCTACGGGACTCGGAACTGGTCGAGATTTCCGGGCGTAACGTCAAAGTGCTGAATCTGGACGGGCTCAAGCAACTGGTCGCCGGCTGCCACCGGGAATCCCCCCTGTAACGCCTTGCGGTGCATCGGCTTTTGGAGAATCGTCATGCGCGCCATGGTTCTGCATGCCCCCGGCCAGCCGCTGCAACGGGAAGAACGTCCCGTGCCGCAGCCCGGCGCGCAGCAACTGTTGATCAAGGTGTTGGCCTGTGGCGTGTGCCGCACCGACCTGCATTTGGTGGACGGTGAACTGCCGCAAGCAGTGCTGCCGCGGGTGCCGGGCCATGAAATCGTCGGTGAAGTGACAGCGGTGGGTGGCGACGTTTCGCCCGACTGGGTCGGCAAGCGCGTCGGCGTTCCCTGGCTTGGCTGGACGTGCGGTGAGTGCACGTTTTGCTGCTCGGGCCGTGAAAACCTCTGCGACCGGGCACAGTTCACCGGCTGTCATCGGGATGGCGGTTATGCCGACTACACGGTTGCCGATGCCCACTTCTGTTTCCCCCTCCCGGACGCGATCTCGGCCACCGAAGCCGCACCGCTGCTGTGTGCCGGGCTGATCGGTTTTCGCGCCCTGCAAATGGCCAAAGGTGCACGTCACCTGGGCCTCTATGGCTTCGGTGCGGCAGCGCATCTGGCGATTCAGGTGGCGCGGGGCCGAGGACAGCAGGTGTACGCCTTCACTCGACCGGGCGACAGCGAGGGCCAGGCTTATGCCAGGACGCTGGGCGCCGTGTGGGCAGGTTCCTCGGATCAGCCGCCACCGCATCCGCTCGACGCCAGCCTGATCTTCGCCCCTGTCGGTGCACTGGTGCCACTGGCGCTGGAAGCCACAGTCAAGGGCGGTTGTGTGGTTTGCGCAGGCATCCACATGAGCGACATCCCCAGCTTCCCCTATCGACTGTTGTGGGGCGAACGCAGCGTCCGCTCGGTGGCGAACCTGACCCGCGAAGACGGCACCGCGTTTTTTGCCGAACTGCGCCATACGCCCGTGCACAGCGACGTCACCTGTTTTGCCCTGGACGATGCCAATCAGGCGCTGGCAAGCCTGCGGGCCGGTCAGGTCAAAGGGGCGATCGTGCTCGTCCCCTGACGCTCGCCCCTGCCGTTCGGTGTTTTTTCCGGCACCGTCCACCAACAACGCTAGGCTTACGGATGACGTGGCGATGCCTCGTCATTCTGCAGGGAGCGCAAAAAATGGAATTAATTGACGGTTGGCAGCCTCTCTCTCTCAGGACAGCCTGTATCAGGGAGGAATGCCGCCATGCAGATTTCTAATCATTACAAATGGTCTGCCTTGGCAGCCATTGCACTGACCCTCTTCAGCGTACTGATATTTTTGCTGATCAAATCCTACTCGTACGACACATCGACCTACTTCGAGTCGCGCGACTTCGTGCGTCAACTCAAGCAATACGATGCCAATTGGAACGTGAAGCTCCTGCGAGCCAAAATCGGCATGAACAACAACCTGTTGCTGGTGGCGCCGCCTGAAGCGGAAGAGCGCTGGCAACAGCTCGATAGCCTCAACGCTGTCGGCCCGCTCCCGACCCTTTGGCAAACCCGACGCCAGGGTTATCTGGAAGCGGTAGAAAACAAAGCCCGGTTGGTTGAGCAATTCAAACAGCACAACACGGCCTTGCGAACAGCATTCGAGGCCCTGCCTACGCTGGAAGATGCCATTCGGGTGTTGCAGGAAGATTCCAACGACAAACT
>NZ_JBFTMK010000715.1:0-2070 GCF_056396965.1 Pseudomonas sp. 05N434 | reverse complement strand
ACCTCCTACTACTATCCCGAGGATCGCGGTATTTCCGAGAGCATCGATTTCGGTAGAAACATGGCAAGGGATGCAGTTAAGTGAAACAGCTGCTTAATCGACAGTTCCTTGCCTTTCTGGTGACGGGGGGTAGTGCAGCTGCTGTCAACTTCTTCTCGAGGATTCTTTATAACCAATGGCTGAGCTTTTCAGTCTCGATCGGGCTCGCCTACCTGACCGGCATGATCACCGCCTTTGTACTGGCACGAATGTTTGTCTTTACCGAAAGCCAACAGCCCATCCATCACTCGGCAATGTTCTTTGTACTGGTCAACCTGGTTGCGGTCGTACAGACATGGATCATCAGTATTGGCCTGGCATCGTACATCCTGCCTGCAATGGGCATGGAGTCCTTCAAGCATGAAATAGCGCACGCAGTCGGCGTGGCTGTGCCGGTGTTTACCAGCTACTTCGGCCACAAGCGCTGGTCATTTCGCTGAAATCGCACATAGAGGAGCCCGGACCACACGACCCGGGCTCCGGGATTGGCCGCCTTGGTCGCCGCCCACAGCACCTTCAACAAAGCATGCGCATAAGCGGGCAATTTCAACGTGAATTGGTCTATGGGGCGTTAGAGGTACCGCTTGACGCCCCACGATATCGCGCAGCTCGCTGATCGAGCACCTGTTCTGCAACAGATGAATGGGCAGCATGGTCTCCAACGGATAGGGTTTGCGACTACCGCCTGCCTTCGGGTAATACGGTTCGTATCAACCTCTTCAGACCGCTTGCAACCCCTGCACTGTGCTGGTGGGCTTTGAAATAGCTGCCATCGATTTAAACCCACTCCATATCAGGATCAGTCACAAGCGTTTGAACCACATTGAGCCGCTTGTTTGTAGACCTTGCTCCAGCCACCGAATGCTTCGGGCAAGTCACTCCAGGGACAGCCTGTGCGCATGCAATACAACATGCTTTCGACCGTTATCCGTAGATCACGCTTGTTGTTGATGGTCTTGTGCAGCAGAATTTCCCGCCACTTCGACCGGTGCTCATCGCTGAGCATCAATCGGGGCATTGCAAGCTCGCACTGTCCGAGAGCTATTACAATGCAATTTTACATTTATAATTCAATGAGTTAGGACGAGAAGAAGATAGGCCTTAGGCTTTCCATGTATCGCAAAAGTCGATGGTGGTATCAACGCTCTAATCCTCCAGTACCGACCCAAAGGCACGCACTTGTCGGTTCGCAACCGGGAGACACGAACRACATTGCCTAGCAATGAACGAGGGGGCCACTAAAAAGCTTCGACTTCAAATGCCCACTCAGGTCATGGGTGAGGTGATGCAAGGCGTCATGCCATGCAGCATAATGCCGCCTACATCCATTCAATGACCGTGTTGCACTCAGTTCCTGCATTCACCCTGTTTACCAGCGCTGAATTTTTTCCAAGGACGATAGCCATTTGACTGCCAAGAAAACAACCATGGTTCTGAGCATGCATCGCAGCGGAAACATCGCACTTGCGCGTGCACTCAATACCATGGGCGTTGAGCTTGGTGCCCCCCTCCATCCGATGGATATGGACCATACGGCCAGTTTTTGGAAAGACAGAGACGTCACTGCTGTCAATAACAAGCTGTTAAGCCGGCTAGATTCTGCCTCGGCGCTTGACCTGCCAGCGCCGACCGAAGATGAGATATCGAAATACATCAATGAGTATCCAGACCCTGGCTCCCGTCACGCTCAGCACCTCGAAAGCGTACGGCTCAACAGCCAGACTGAACCAAAAATACTCGCCAATGCCAACCTGGAAAGCATTTCTTTAAAAACGCAGATCAAAGCGCTAAATACCGAGAATGTAGTGGCACACGGCGCCACAACATCCACAGCAACTTACCGTCGAAGACGACCATGATAAATAACGAACAAGTAGATCAAGAACAATCCACCATCATTAAACTTTCCGATGAAAACGCCCGTCTCAAATCTGAACTGGCGGATCTAAGCGCCCAGCACAAAAAACTGGAAATAAATCTGGAAAAATGGAAAGCCTCTGAAGCGGGGCTGAAGCAAGAGTATATTCAAAC
>NZ_JBFTMK010000714.1:0-2071 GCF_056396965.1 Pseudomonas sp. 05N434 | reverse complement strand
CCCTTGGCACCCCAGAGTGCGGCTTCGTACATGCCGATGGTCAACACATCAAACTGCCCGCCCTGGGTGGCGATGTCGGTGGTCAGGCGTTGGCGCAGGACGTTTTCTTCAAGCACCACCCAATTGAGTTTGATGTCCGGATGCTCGGCTTCGAAGGTTTTCGAGAGCTTTTGCATGCGGATCATGTCGCTGTTGTTGACGGTGGCGATGGTCAGGGTCTGAGCGCCGAGGCTGACGCTGCTGAGGGTCATGCAGGTGAGGGCAAGCAGAGCTTTTACCGAAGGTTGCATCGTGCACTCCTTTTCTGCACCCGGGGGTTACAGAAGGACAGTTATTGTTTTTGTGTCTTCCTGCGGAGGGAAGAATGTGCAGCGATTACAGCCTTCAATTGACAGGCTGACAAATCATCCATCGCACTGTGATCGATACTTTTTTGCACTGGGAAGTCAGGGGCTGGTGTCGCTGCATGCCGCGCTGTAGCAGCTGCCGTCAGGCTGCGTTCGAGGGCGAAGCCCTCGCCGGGTCCGAAGCTGCGGCGATACAGAAGAGGTGGAGTGGCCGGGTTTGCGACTGCTGCGCGGCCGAACGCAGCCTTCGGCAGCTGCTACAGGGATCCGTGGTACAGGATAAGTCAGTGCTGATTCTGCTCAGTCAACCGTTGCACCGCCAGCCGCCGGTAGTGCGACGGCGTCATGCCCTTGAGTTGCTGAAAACGCCGGTTGAAGTTGGAAATGTTGTTGAAGCCCGACTCGAAACACACATCGGTCACCGTTTTGTCGCCATCGGCCAGCAGCTCGCAGGATTTGCTGATGCGCAGGCGATTGACGAACTCGATGAAGCAGCGTCCGGTGGCCTGTTTGAACACTCGGCTGAAGTAGGTCGGCTTCAGACCCAGATGCTCGGCCACCTCTTCCAGCGTTAAATCCCTGGCGTAATGGGCAAAGATGTAATCCACCGCCCGGTTGGTACGGTCGATATTGTGTTCATCGGCCAATTGCGGCGTTGTGGCACCGGACAGCAACTGGTAGTCATCGGACGCCGCCAGCAACTCCAGCAGAATGAAAAAATGCCCGAGCCGGGTCATGCCTTGGGTGTCGGCGATGCGCTGCATCAAGGTCATGGCCTGGCGTATGGTGCGCTTGCAGCGAAACTCGATGCCGTACTGCGCGCGCTCCAGCAAGGGCGCAATTGTCTTGAGTTCAGCGAATACCTGATGGCCACTTTCGAACAGCTCGTCAGTGAAATTGACCAGCATGTCGCGCTCGGGCACCACTTCGTCTTCGGCCACCTGGCTGATCCAGTTGTGGGGCAGGTTGGGGCCGGTCAGGAACAGTGTTTCCGGGTAGAAGTTACCGATGTAGTCACCGATGAACACCTTGCCGGAGCTGGCGATGATCAAGTGCAGTTCGTATTCCTTGTGGAAATGCCAGCGCACCAGGGGGCAGGGGAATCCGTGTTGGCGATAGATGATGGACAACCCGTTGTGGTCGTCCATCAATTCGTAGGAAGGATCGGTGACTCTGGCTGTTCGGGTCATGTCAGGGCGCTTTGATTGTTATCGCCCCTTGATCATGCCTCTTTCGGGATGCCTAAGGCCAGCTTGCAACGCGACTGTGCTCAGGCGGGGGCATGCAACGCATCACCGTATACCGCTTTCATGCTGGTGGCACTCCAGCAGTAACGAACGATTTCGGATTCATCGAAAAAGTCGGTATTAATGATGCTGCAGCGCGTCACCCAGTCCCGGGTGGGATTGAACCAGTTATTGATGTGGTTTTTGATGTCTTGAGGCCCTCCCAGAAACGCGTAGCTGGTGGCCGATAACGACCATAAAAATGTTTCGTATGGCGCGTCTTTGAGTGTGTTGGAAATATGGGTTTTCAAATCCTCGGTGTCGGTAAACCGCTTGTTGATCCACTTGTGTGCAATACGCGGCCAGAAATAATTCTCATCCAGTTCCCGCCGTACGGGCGCCGCTAATATCACCCGGCGCAGAGCACTGATCCGCTTGAGCTCGCCGATCGTTTTTGTGGCGTTGTCGGGCGGTATCACTCGCTGTCCGAGTTGGCTG
>NZ_JBFTMK010000713.1:0-2078 GCF_056396965.1 Pseudomonas sp. 05N434 | reverse complement strand
GCGACGACGCGATCAACAGCGTTTATGCCTGGCTACGCTGGAGCAAGGAGGGCAGGCCGGTATTGGTGGTGGCCAACTTCACCCCGGTGCCGCGTCAGTCCTACCGCGTCGGCGTGCCGTTTGCCGGGCGCTGGGTCGAGTTGATCAACAGCGACGCCGACACCTATGCCGGGTCCAATTACGGTAACGGTGGCGGGGTGTTCACCGAGGAAGAACCGAGCCATGGGCAGGCACTTTCCCTGGTGTTGAATTTGCCGCCGTTGGCGGTGTTGATTCTGCGACCGGAGGGTTGATCGAAAAGATCGCAGGCTTCGCCAGCTCCTGCAGGATCGGGACCGTCCCAGGTGGGCGGGACAACGTTGAACTGTAGGAGCTGCCGAAGGCTGCGATCTTTTGATTTTTTTACCAACGCATCCGCACCCCAAGGCTGCCAATCAACCCGTTCAAATCATTTTCAACCACATTGCTGCTGTAGTCGGCGCTGACATACAGGCTGACCGAAGGCGTCACTCTGGCCACCAACCCCAGACCCACGTCTACTGTCGATGAATTGCGACTGCTGCTGATTTTGTCGACCTGATCCAGGCTCACTGTGTTGCCCGTGTACACCGTGTGCCACAAATTGGTCCGCACATAGGGTTCGACCGGCAGGCCGTTGATATCGTAATTGCCTTTCAAGCGTGCACCGACCCGACCGCTCCAGGAGGTCAGGTCGCTGGACGAGGCGTTGCCTGACCCGGCATATGGCGTATCCAGCGTGATGCGTTGATTGATCAACTGCGCCTGGGGTTCAACCACCCAGTTGTCGCCCAGGCCAATCGGGAAACCACCTTCCACCGACACTGTCATCGCGCTGCCTTCGGTGGTTTGTCGCACGCCCTGGTCGTTGCGGCTAAAACCGCTGACCCGGCCGCCGCTGGCCGTCAAGTCGACGTGCCAGCCTTGCGCCCCGGTCAGGCTCCAGTAGGCACCCAGGCTTTGGCCTTGAAGGTTGAGCGTGTCATGGCTGGGGTCGGCGAGGGCGCGGCTGGTCAGCAGGCCGTTGTCGTTACCCTGGAATTGAGCGGTGCCGCCGATCAGTCCGACCCGTTGGGTACTACCGCTGTTGCTTTGCACGGTCAGGAGCGCCGGGCCTTTGAATTCGCTGGCTCCGGGGATCGTGCCCTGGGCCAGATAATCGGTTTGGGCCTGCCGCGACGTCGGGCCATAGACGTGGTCCCAGGCCAGGGGGGCGGCGTCTTCGATCGTCAGGCGTGAGCTGGGTAAGTCTGAGTTGACGCGTAAGCGGTCGGGATACGTGGCCAAGCCGAAGGGCAAGGTAATTGTCGGCAGTTGCTGGCTGTACCAGGGCGTTGTTTCGTCCTCGGCAGACGACGCTCGCACCTCCATGGATGAGCACAGCAGGAGTGAACCGGAGACGACGCAAAAAGTGAATTTTATCTCTTGTGGGGTGAATGAAGTTCTCATGGAGGTCTACCTTGCAATCGCATGCGTATCTCGCTGTGGCGTCTCTCCTACCCCGAATGAGGGGCGACCGAATGGATTGAGGCAAGGTCCGACCCGCCCGTTTTACGGGGGTCTGGAGGCTTGCCCCTGATGGATTTCCGGGGGTAGTAAGGACTAGCTAAGAAGACCGATGACGCTGCGTCAAGAAAATGGCCGATAAGTGGTACGGCTATTTCAGACTCTGTAAGTGACTGATTATTGGCGCTGATCTAAGTTGTTGTTTGTACGAAAAATCATCCTGAAAGGTGCAATCCAGACGTATTGGGTAGTGGGCTATCGGTTGCGTGACGGATGAACAGTGCAAAATCCATGAGCAAGTCCGTGACGTGATTACTGTCATTTTTTCTGCTTCAGGCTGCAGTTCTTGGCGCCTGTCGCTTGACGGTGTTACAGGCGTACCTCCACCGCCAGCGGCAAATGGTCCGACAGGTGCGTCCAGGGCTTGTAGCCGAGTATGCGCGGCTCATGACTGCTGGCATTGCGCAGGTAGATGCGGTCCAGGCGCAGCAGGGGAAACCGTGCCGGGTACGTTTTCGCCGGGCGGCCGTGGTGGCGTTGGCCGTGGTGGCGTT
>NZ_JBFTMK010000712.1:0-3249 GCF_056396965.1 Pseudomonas sp. 05N434 | reverse complement strand
GTACATGCGGTCTACCTGATGCAATTGGGTCGAATGGTTTTGGGGCTGCTTCGCAGCCCAGCGGGAGCAAGCTCCCTCGCCACAATTCCCGCGGTACAAAGAGAGCACGTACATTCAATTTTTCCCTACCCCTTGGCGGCACTATTCAATCCAATGATTGAACAGGGGTGAGTCATGAACGCTTCGCAAAGGGATGAACAGGCGCGGGATGTCGGGCTGCTGTTTCTGCGGGTCAGCGGTGGTCTGTTTCTGCTGTGGGTTCACGGCTTGCCCAAGCTGCTGGACTTCAGTGCGCAACTGCAACTGATCGAAGACCCGTTCCACCTCGGTGCCCACCTCACCCTCAGCCTGGCGATTTTCGCCGAAGTGCTGTGCCCGCTGCTGATTGTCGCTGGTGTTCTGGCGCGTCTGGCGTGCTTGCCTATTCTGTTTGTGCTGCTGGTGGCGCTGCTGGTCGTGCACCCGCAATGGAGTGTGGCCGAAGGGCAGTTCGGCTGGCTGTTGTTGATCATCTTCACCTCTGTGTTTATCGCCGGGCCTGGACGGCTGGCGCTCAATGTTCGTTTGCCCGGAGTGCTCCGTTATGTCTGAAGCCCAAACTCAAAAAGCGCCGGGGTCCGATGAGATCGTGACGCTGATCGTCAAGCACCGGGTCAAGGCCGGTTTCGAAGCAGCCTATGAAGCCTGGCTGCGCAACATCGTCAGCGTAGCGGGGCGCACGGAAGGGCATCTGGGCGTGGACGTGATCCGCGGCAAGAACGCTGGCCTGGACATGTTCACCTGCGTGCTGCGCTTTTGCTCCACCGAGGCCATGCAGCACTGGCTCGATTCGCCGCAACGTCAGTCGTTGATCGATGAAGCCGCGCCGATGCTGGCCGACGGCGACCAGACCGAGGTCAACCCGGTCAACGAATTCTGGTTCGCGCCGCTGGCCGATGCTGCTTCGCCGCCACCGCGCTGGAAGCAGGCCGTGGTGTCGTTGCTGGTGATTCTGCCGCACACCTTGCTGGTGCCGTTGCTCTGGGGGCCGCTGCTCAAACTCAACGCTTTTCTCTCCAACTACCTGGTCGCCACGTTCCTGATCACCCTGACCATCGTGGTGTCGGTGGTGTACGTGTGCATGCCGGCCGCGACTCGCTTGTTTGCGCCGTGGCTGACGGGTCATCCCTGGCCTCAACGACTCGCACCTGCACCTGATCCGTGGCGGTTTGAACTACAACCTCGAACTGCGCTGGGAAGGCGTGCCGTCCCTGGCTGATGCGTTGCGCATGCTCAAGGAGCAAGCCGACCGCACACCAACGCCGCAATGGGTACGGGTAGTCGGTGGCTGGAACGAATTCCAGTTTGCCGAGAAGCGCATGCCGACCCTGGAAGAGCTCAACCAGGCGGCGCCGGACACCCCGGTGTTCGTGCTGCATTTGTACGACCGCGCCTTGCTCAACCGCGCTGCATTGCGGGTTGCCGGTTACACCCGCGACACGCCGAACCCGCCGGGTGGCGAAATCGTGCGTGATGCCAACGGCAATCCGACCGGCATGTTGGTCGCAAGGCCGAACGCGATGATCCTGTACTCGACCCTGGCCAAGGGGCCGAAGCTGCCGCTGGAATATCAGGTCAACTCGACCCGCCAGTTCATGCGTGAGCTCAACCGCCTCGGCCTGACCAGCGCGATCGATGCCGGCGGTGGTTTCCAGAATTACCCGGACGATTACCAGGTGATCGAGCAGTTGGCGAAAGATGATCAACTGACCGTGCGTATCGCCTACAACCTGTTTACCCAGAAGCCGAAAGAAGAGCTGACCGATTTCCAGAACTGGACTGGCAGCGTCAAGTTGCACCAGGGCGACGACTACCTGCGGCACAACGGCGCCGGTGAGATGCTGGTGTTCTCGGCGGCGGACTTCGAGGACTTCCTCGAACCGCGTCCGGACCTGCCGCAGACCATGGAGCAGGAGCTGGAGCCGGTGGTTCGCCACCTGGTGGAACAGCGCTGGCCGTTCCGTTTGCACGCCACTTACAACGAATCGATCAGCCGCATGCTCGACGTGTTCGAGAAGGTCAACCGCGACATTCCGTTCAACGGCCTGCCATGGTTCTTCGACCACGCTGAAACCATCACCCCACAGAACATCGAGCGGGTAAGGGCGCTGGGCGGTGGCATTGCGATCCAGGACCGCATGGCGTTCCAGGGTGAATATTTTGTCGACCGCTACGGCAAGCAGGCCGCCGAATCTACGCCACCGATCAAGCGCATGCTGGCCGAGGGTGTACCGGTCGGCGCCGGCACCGATGCCACGCGAGTGTCCAGCTACAATCCGTGGACCTCGCTGTACTGGATGGTCAGCGGCCGTACCGTCGGTGGTCTGGCGCTGTATGAGGAAGGTTTGCCGCGCACCACTGCACTGGAACTGTTCACCCACGGCAGCGCCTGGTTCTCGTCGGAACAAGGCAAGAAAGGCCAGATCAAGGTCGGGCAACTGGCGGACCTGGTAGCACTGAGCGCGGACTTCTTCAGCGTCGAGGAAGAAGCGATCAAGTGGATCGAGTCGGTATTGACCGTGGTCGGCGGCAAGGTGGTGTACGCCGCCGGCGACTTCGAAAAACTCGGGCCTGTCAGCCTGCCGGTGCTGCCGGACTGGTCGCCGGTGGCGAAGGTTCCGGGACACTGGCGGCCGAACGCGCCGATGCAGGCGCAGGTGCACCAGTGCAGCGGCCCGTGCGCCGTGCATACCCACAGCCATGAGAAGGCCCGTATGTCGAACGTGCCGGTGAGTGACTTCGCCGGTTTCTGGGGCGCCTTCGGCTGTTCCTGCTTCGCGTTCTGAGTCTTGCAACAAAAGCGTCGGCCATGTGTGGTCGACGCTTCACTCATCACCCTCCGAGGAGTTTCACATGAGCAACGTTCCTTACAAACGTCTGAACAAAGATGACGCCGTTGTGCTGCTGGTCGATCACCAGACCGGCCTGATCTCTCTGGTGCAGGATTTCTCGCCCAACGAATTCAAGAACAACGTGCTGGCCCTGGGCGACATCGCCAAATTCTTCAACCTGCCGACCATCCTCACCACCAGTTTCGACGCAGGCCCGAACGGCCCGATCGTACCTGAACTGCGCGAGCAATTCCCGGACGCGCCGTTCATTCAGCGTCCAGGCCAGATCGCCAGATCAACGAACGAAGACTTCGTCAAAGCCATCAAGGCCACCGGTCGCAAGCAACTGATCATCGCGGGTGTGGTGACTGGGTGACTG
>NZ_JBFTMK010000711.1:0-2090 GCF_056396965.1 Pseudomonas sp. 05N434 | reverse complement strand
CGTCTGAAGAGCTGAGCCGGGAAGAACTGGAGAGCTGGCGCCAGAATCTGAAAAGCTTGGCGATCCGGTTTCGCGACGGGCTGAACGAGTGCTGAAAGATTGAGTGCTCGGTGAATGGTCCGCTCAAGGAAGCGTGATGTCAGAAATTTCTCTTCGTGATGGCATCTGGTCAAGATCCTGAGCGAAGCTTGGCCGATGCCTATATAATCCCTGCCTTTCGTGGAGAACAGTCCTTTATGCCAACGTCCTTTCTAGAAATTGTCGAGTTACCAGACGGCCGAATCGAGCTGCGTAGGGCCGAGGACGAGGGTTCTCTGGTTACTTTGGATTTCTCCGAGGATGCCAAGGCTTTCCTGCAAGGCCAGCACGTGGAAGTCGCCAAGGCGATGTTGAGCGTCGGTGTTCAGATGGCAGGACGCCTGGTTGAAGGCGAATTTGATAAGGAAGAGGGGCCACGGGTTCTTCATTGATCCCGCCCGTCGGATTTTGCGGATACCTCTACAGACCGGCTTCTCTATCCTTGGAGAAGCCCCGCGCTGTTCAGTGCAAACACTGTTTTGTCAGTTAACCCAGCCGAATATTCAGACTTTGCGCATCCCCGGTACGGGCGGCGCTGATCAGCTGTTGCCGCGACGATGTGCTCAACGGGTTTAGCCAGCTGACGACCGTATGGCTGCGGCCAAGTCGCAAAGCTTCACAGGTCAGCTGCTGAGCGCTCTGTGTGCCGCGTGGTTGCAGCAGCAGAATGCGTTCACGGTTCAGGCCGGCGTCTCGCAGCCAGGCCTGGGTCAGGCTGGCGGGCGGGGCGATCAGCGTCAGCCAGCGAGCGTCCTGATCCTGGCTCAGCTCCCTGAGGATTGGTGCCAGAAGGTTCAGGCAGTTCCCGGCCGCGCCACGCAATGACAGCTCGCTGAAGACTTYGGGCTCGGCGCTCCAGGGCGACTCGACCACTTCTTTCAGGATCGGCGCCAGCGGCTGCGCCATGAATGCCTCGAACAACGGCAGTTGGGCTTGCTGTGAAGTGTGTGGGAACTGCATAAAGCCTCCTTTAGCGGCGAATCACGCCGACGCTCAAGCCTTCGATCACCAGTTCCTGATCTTTCAGGTTGACTTCGATAGGGGCAAATTCAGGGTTTTCGGCAATCAGCCAGACTTTGCTGCCGTCGCGCTTGAAGCGCTTGACGGTCACTTCGTCGCCAATCCGAGCCACCACGATCTGACCGTTACGGGCTTCGCGGGTGGTATGGACGGCCAGTAGGTCTCCGTCGAAAATGCCGACGTCCTTCATGCTCATGCCATGAACCCGCAACAGATAGTCAGCGCGAGGGTGGAAGAACGAAGGGTTGATGTTGCAGGATTCTTCGATGTGCTGCTGGGCGAGGATCGGAGCGCCTGCTGCCACTCGGCCGATGATCGGCAGGGTAGAATCGTCGGCCTTGGCTTCGAAGCCGGGGATGCGAATGCCACGGGAGGCGCCCGGGGTCATCTCGATCGCGCCCTTGCGGGCCAGTGCCTTGAGGTGTTCTTCCGCCGCGTTGGGCGACTTGAAGCCCAGTTCCTGAGCGATTTCCGCGCGGGTTGGCGGGTAGCCGTTGTCTTCGAGGCAGCGTTTGATGAAGGCCAGAATCTCTGCTTGGCGTGGCGTCAGCTTTAGCATATTGATCGCTCTGTCTTTTTATACAGTGACTGGGATTATATACAGTGAACCGGTCTTGGCAATGCCCCTTTTTTTGCCGGCCGCTGGACGGTCATTCAGCTCGCCGATTGAAGCGCCAGTGTTGTATGGTTAAATAGCTGACCGACCATTCCCAAAACGAACCCGCCAGACTTGACAAGGCCTGGGCKKAAACGTATGTTTCAAACAASTGTTTGTCAGGCGGAGTAGCCATGGCCCAGTCGGAAACCGTTGAACGCATTCTCGATGCTGCCGAGCAATTGTTCGCGGAAAAAGGTTTCGCTGAAACCTCGTTGCGTCTGATCACCAGCAAGGCCGGTGTCAATCTGGCGGCGGTGAACTATCACTTCGGATCGAAGAAGGCGCTGATTCAAGCGGTCTTCTCGCGTTTTCTCGGGCCGTTCTGCCTCAGTCT
>NZ_JBFTMK010000710.1:0-3408 GCF_056396965.1 Pseudomonas sp. 05N434 | reverse complement strand
AGCCTCGACAGCGGCGCGGATCAGCGGGAGAGTGGTGGCATCGCGTGCAGAATCATGAGCAGTACCCGGCGCGCTGGCCGGGCCGTTGTAGTGAAACGGTTCTATATTAGAAGGAGAGCCTGTAAAAAGAATGCCGTCCAGAGCGTCCAGAATATCGGACGGCGCCAGTCGATCTGCCAGGGATGGAAGAATCAACGGCAGGCCTTTGGCAGCTGAAGCCACGGCGCGTACGTATTTGTCGCCACTGATGTGATAAGCATGCAGACCGATCTGCTTTGAGCAGGCGGTGACGCCGATTAACGGCAGGCGAGACATGAAGCACCCCGGTATTATTGCTGTTATGGGTTTGAATCGAGCTTAGCCTTGTTCATTTTTTTACACAACACCCCCGTAAAAAATACAACACGGCCCGCTCAAGCCCGCGGGAGCCAAGACGTCAGAAGACAAAAATACGCCCCAAAGTGCCTCAAAAAAGCCTTGCGAGCGCTTTTTTAGGGCAAAAAAGGCCTCGCTTGACTTCGGCATGCCGTTCGGGTTGACTGGAATCTGAAAAGATCAATGATTGATATTTTTAACAACAAAGGTGTTGCATCATGTCGGTACCCCCGCGTGCCGTTCAGCTTAACGAAGCGAACGCGTTCCTTAAGGAACATCCTGAGGTTCTGTACGTTGACCTTCTGATTGCGGATATGAATGGTGTGGTGCGCGGCAAGCGCATCGAACGCACCAGCCTCCACAAGGTTTACGAGAAAGGCATCAACCTGCCGGCCTCTCTATTTGCTCTGGATATCAATGGCTCGACGGTGGAAAGCACCGGCCTGGGCCTGGACATCGGCGATGCTGACCGAATCTGCTATCCAATCCCCGACACCCTGTGCAATGAGCCCTGGCAGAAGCGCCCGACTGCGCAACTGTTAATGACCATGCACGAACTCGAAGGTGAACCATTCTTCGCCGACCCGCGCGAAGTCCTGCGTCAAGTGGTGACCAAGTTCGATGAGATGGGCCTGACCATCTGCGCCGCGTTCGAACTGGAGTTCTACCTGATCGACCAGGAAAACGTGAACGGTCGCCCGCAACCGCCGCGCTCGCCGATCTCCGGCAAACGTCCGCACTCGACCCAGGTCTACCTGATCGACGATCTGGATGAATATGTCGACTGCCTCCAGGACATTCTGGAAGGTGCGAAAGAGCAAGGCATCCCTGCCGACGCGATCGTCAAGGAAAGCGCCCCGGCGCAGTTCGAAGTGAACCTGCACCACGTGGCCGACCCTATAAAGGCCTGCGACTACGCGGTGCTGCTCAAGCGTCTGATCAAAAACATCGCCTACGACCATGAGATGGACACCACCTTCATGGCCAAGCCATATCCAGGCCAGGCGGGTAATGGTCTGCACGTCCACATCTCGATTCTTGATAAAGATGGCAAAAACATTTTTGCCAGCGAGGATCCCGAGCAGAACGCCGCACTGCGTCACGCGATCGGCGGTGTGCTCGAGACCCTGCCGGCGCAGATGGCTTTCCTCTGCCCGAACGTCAACTCCTACCGTCGTTTCGGCGCGCAGTTCTACGTGCCGAACTCGCCGTGCTGGGGCCTGGACAACCGCACCGTGGCGATTCGCGTACCAACCGGCTCCTCCGATGCCGTGCGCATTGAACACCGTGTGGCTGGCGCCGATGCCAACCCGTACCTGCTGATGGCCTCGGTCCTGGCCGGCGTGCACCACGGCCTGGTCAACAAGATCGAGCCGGGCGCGCCCGTGGAAGGCAACAGCTACGAGGCAAGCCTCGCTCCTACAAGCCCATGTCGATCGGCGCCCCTGTAGGAGCGAGGCTTGCCCGCGAAAGCGTCCTGGCAGACAACAAAGAAACCTGCTCGTACAATGCCCGCTGCCCTGCAGGAGACTTCAATGACCCGACTCGCCACCCCACGCAAACCCCGCGCACGCAGCCAGGCCCGGATCGATTCGATACTCGATGCCGCCCGCACGCTGCTGGCCGCCGAGGGCGTGGCCAGTCTGTCGATCTACAGCGTCGCTGAACGCGCAGAGATCCCGCCCTCCTCCGTCTACCACTTTTTCGCCAGCGTCCCGGCCCTGCTCGAAGCCCTGACCGCCGACGTCCACGCCGCGTTCCGTGCTTGCCTGCAAGCGCCCATCGACCACCACGCCCTCAACGGCTGGCGCGATCTGTCGCGACTGGTGGAGCAACGCATGCTCGACATCTACGACGAAGACGCCGCTGCCCGCCAACTCATCCTCGCCCAGCACGGCCTGACCGAAGTCACCCAGGCTGACCGCCAGCACGACATCGAACTCGGCGACCTGATGCACAAACTGTTCGACCATCACTTCGAGCTGCCAAAGCTGCCGACAGATGTCGATGTGTTTGCCCTGGCCATGGAGCTGGGAGATCGAGTGTATGCGCGCTCGGTGCAGCAACATGGGCAGATCACACCGCGCATGGCTGAAGAAGGGATGCGGGTGTTTGATGCCTACCTCGGGCTGTATTTGCCGCCGTACCTGCCCAAGCGCGTAGCGCTTTAAAAGATCGCGGCCTTCGAATACACCACCACTACCACTGCACGCATAAAAAACCCCGAAGGGCTCACACCCTCCGGGGTTGTTGTTGGCGCACGCACTTACAACTTGGCGATCGACACCTCGGTGGATTTCACAAACGCGATCACTTCGCTGCCGACCACCAGTTCCAGCTCTTTCACCGAACGAGTGGTAATCACCGAAGTGACGATGCCGGAGGCAGTCTGCACGTCGATTTCCGAGAGGACGTCGCCGAGCACGATTTCCTTGATCGAGCCTTTGAACTGGTTACGAACGTTGATGGCTTTGATAGTCATGATGTTGATTCCTGTCGTTGGATGAGTTTTAACGTTATTGAGCCCAGCGCAATTGCGTGGGCAATGGTGAAACAGGTTCCGGTTCCGGCGGTTGGCCGGGTACCGACAGCACGCGGTTGAGCACTTCGGTTTCCAGCGCCGCCAGCCGATGGGAGCCGCGAACCCGAGGGCGCGGCAATTCCACTGCCAGGTCGAGGCCGACTTCGCCCTCTTCAATCAGAATCACCCGATCGGCAATCGCCACCGCCTCACTGACGTCGTGGGTCACCAGCAACACGGTGAAACCGTGCTTCTGCCAGAGCCGTTCAATCAGTTGCTGCATTTCAATACGGGTCAGGGCATCCAGTGCGCCCAGCGGTTCGTCGAGCAACAGCAGGCGCGGTTGATGGATCAGCGCGCGGGCCAGGGCCACGCGTTGCTTCTGGCCACCGGACAGTGCCGCCGGCCATTCGTGGGCGCGGTCCGCCAGGCCGACCGACTCCAACGCTTCCAGTGCTTGCGGCCGCCAGTTGCCCTTGAGCCCGAGACCGACGTTGTCGATGACCTTCTTC
>NZ_JBFTMK010000709.1:0-2101 GCF_056396965.1 Pseudomonas sp. 05N434 | reverse complement strand
CACCAGGTCACTGGCGTCGAACACCACGGCTTTGAGTTTCTGGCCGTGGCCGGGAATCCACGCGGTGGCCAGGGTCGGATCGGTGCCGTAGCTGTAAATCGTGTCGGTCAAGCGGTTGGCGAGGGTGCTGATTTTTTCCGTCAGCGGGCCACCGCCAATCAACAGCGCCCCCTCGACAGGCCGCAATCGGCCTGCTTGCCAGCGTTCCAGCCGTACCGGCGACGGTAGACCCAGGGCAGCGACCACACGATGGCCGATGGACGAATTGGCGAAATCGATATAGCGGTCAGACATGAATCACGCTCCAGAAGCCGGGGTTAAAAGTGTGGACCAGGAATGGCAATTAGTCGTTCGATCCACGAGATAAGGCCTACGCTTGAACATTGCAGGTTGGTTTGAGCTTGGGTTTAGCAGGTCTTTCAGGAATTGCAGCCCGCTCCCACAGGGATGTGTGTTCACCATTGACTATCAGAAGGAGCTTTTTTCATGACTCAGCTGCGTCGCGTCGCGATTATCGGTGGTAACCGTATTCCTTTTGCCCGTTCCAACGGGCCGTACGCCACTGCCAGTAACCAGGCGATGTTCACCGCAGCGCTGGAAGGCCTGATCGAGCGCTATAACCTGCACGGTGTGCGCATGGGCGAAGTGGCCGCCGGGGCCTTGCTCAAGTATTTGCGCGACTACGGCCTGACCCGTGAATGCGTATTGGGCTCGCGGTTGTCGCCGACGACGCCGGCCTACGACATCCAGCAGGCCTGCGGTACGGGGCTGGAGGCGACGTTGTTGGTGGCGAACAAAATCGCCCTGGGGCAGATTGAATGTGGCATTGCCGGTGGTGTCGACACGGCCTCGGACGTGCCGATCGGCGTCAACGAAGACTTGCGCAAGATTCTCTTGCAAGCCAACCGTGCCAAAAGCACCGCTGACAAACTGAAAACCTTCCTGCAGTTGCGTCCCCGACACCTGATCCCGGACTTTCCAAGTATCGGCGAGCCGCGCACCGGCCGGTCGATGGGCGAACACTGTGAATTGATGGCCCAGACCTGGGGCATCCCGCGTGACGAGCAGGATCGGCTGACCCTCGAAAGCCATCAGAAACTGGCGGCGTCCTACGCCGAAGGCTGGCACAACGATCTGATGACGCCGTTCCTCGGCCTGACCCGGGACAACAACCTGCGCCCGGAGCTGACCCTGGAAAAACTCGCCTCACTGAAACCGGCCTTCGAGAAAAGTGCCAAGGGCACCCTGACCGCGGGCAACTCCACGCCACTCACCGATGGCGCGTCGGTGGTGCTGCTGGGCAGTGAGGAATGGGCGAAGGAGCGCGGTTTGCCGGTGCTTGCYTATTGGCGCGATGGCGAGGCGGCGGCGGTGGATTTCGTCAACGGTGCCGAAGGGCTGCTGATGGCGCCGGTGTATGCGGTGCCGCGATTGCTGGCGCGCAACGGCCTGACCTTGCAGGATTTCGATTACTACGAAATCCACGAAGCGTTTGCCGCGCAGGTGCTGTGTACGTTGAAGGCCTGGGAAGATCCGGAGTATTGCAAAACCCGCCTGGGCCTCGACGCGGCGCTGGGTTCCATCGACCGCAGTCRCCTCAACGTCAAAGGCAGTTCACTGGCCGTCGGGCATCCGTTTGCCGCCACCGGTGCGCGCATCGTCGCCAACCTGGCGAAGCTGCTGGACGCGGCGGGCAAGGGCCGAGGGTTGATCTCGATCTGCGCCGCCGGCGGTCAGGGCGTGACGGCGATTATCGAGCGCTGATTATTGAGGGCTGAGCACTGCGGCGTTTTGCTGCGCGGCCAGTTGCCGGTTGCGGTTGGCGTAACCCTCGGCCATCACCGAGCACACGATCAGCTGCAACGGGTGGTAGATCATGATTGGCAGCAGGATCAACCCAAGGCCGGGGTTGGCACCAAAGATCAACGCCGCCATCGGTGCTCCGGCCGCCAGGGATTTTTTGCTGGCGCAGAACACCGCGGCGATCTCGTCGGCGGGGCTGAACTTCAGCGYGTGGGCGGTGCGGGTGGTCATCCACAGGATGATCGCCAGCAGAATCGCGCTGCCAATCAACGCCGTGAGAATCACGCTGTTGCCCTGT
>NZ_JBFTMK010000708.1:0-2104 GCF_056396965.1 Pseudomonas sp. 05N434 | reverse complement strand
ATCTACAACCTGCTCCAAGCTTAGGTCGTAAGTATGGATAGCTGCCTCGATGCCCATGCAGAGGCAGCTGCTGCCCAAGAGGGGTTGTAACGGGATGTCTGTTTTGGCCGGTTGAATCCACAGCTGAAAGCGGTGCTTCGATGAACGTCCGGTCTTGGCCAGCCCCCTTCGATACCGACAAATTTATCCCTGCCGAGCGGATCTCTGGCAGCGTATAAGAGGCCGCCCCCGGCAGCCCAATCCTCAGAGCGACCTGCCTAAGCGCCATACCTCTAACTTCGCAACCCCCTCAAAGCAACCGTTCAATGGCAGAATCTCCTCAACTTGATCGTTTTGGAGAACACCATGCTTCGTGCGTTTGAACGRAGGCTCGACCCTTTTCCTCCTGACGAGGTACCACCGCCACCCGACGGCCTGGCTCGCTTCCTGTGGGCCTGTACGCGGGGTGCCCGCGGTTACATTCTGGTGTTTGCGCTGCTCAGTGCCGGTGTGTCGATTTACGAAGCCTGGCTGTTTTCCTTCCTCGGGCAGGTCGTGGACCTGCTCTCGACCTGGCAGGCAGGCGGTGAAGCGGCTGCGCAGGAAAGTCGCGTGTTGTGGGGCATGGGCATCATCATGGTGGCCAGTGTCGGGCTGGTGGCGTTGCGCACCATGGTGCAGCACCAGATATTGGCGATTAACTTGCCGTTGCGGCTGCGCTGGGACTTCCATCGCTTGATGCTGCGGCAAAGCCTTTCGTTTTTTTCCGATGAGTTTTCCGGCCGGGTCACGACCAAGGTGATGCAGACTGCGCTGGCGGTGCGCGACATGCTATTCACCCTTATCGAGATCGCACCCGGGATCGGGGTATATTTCATCGCGATCATCGCACTGGCCGGCGGCTTCGCCCTGAAACTGATGCTGCCTTTCATTGCCTGGGTCGTGTTGTTCGGGCTGGCCATGTGGTACTTCGTGCCCCGCCTGGGGAAAGTCGGGCAGGAGCAGGCCAATGCGCGGTCGATGATGACCGGGCGTATCTCAGACGCCTACACGAACATCACGACGGTGAAGCTGTTCTCCCACTCCAATCGTGAAGCGCATTTCGCGCGTGCAGCGATGGAGGATTTCAAACAAACCGGCTTTCGTCAGATGCGTCTGGTGAGCCAGTTCGAGATCGTCAACCAGGCATTGGTGGTGGCGTTGATCATGGCGGCGGGGGGGTATGCCCTGTGGCTATGGCACCAGGGTGAGGTCGGCGCAGGAGCCGTGGCGGCAATCACCGCCATGGCGTTGCGTATCAACGGCATGTCGCACTGGATCATGTGGCAAATGACCTCGCTGTTCGAGAGCATCGGCACCGTGCAGGATGGCATGGCAACCTTTACCCGGGGCCCAAAGGTGCAGGATGYACCGGACGCGGGCGTGCTCGTGACCTCCGGCGGCGCGGTCACCTTCGATAAGGTGAGCTTCAACTACAATGGCGAACGTCAGGTGCTCGATGGCCTGAGCCTGCACATCCGTCCGGGCGAAAAGATCGGTCTGGTTGGCCGCTCTGGCGCCGGCAAATCCACACTTATCAACTTGCTGCTGCGCTTTTATGACGTCGACAGCGGGGAGATCCGCATCGACGGCCAGAACATCGCAAAAGTGACGCAAGACAGCCTGCGCGGCGCCATCGGTATGGTCACGCAGGATACCTCCCTGCTGCACCGTTCCATTCGTGACAACATCGCCTACGGCCGCCCCGATGCGACCGACGCGCAAATCCGCAGCGCCGCGGCCAATGCCCAGGCCGACGAGTTCATCAGCCAACTGAGCGACCGGCAAGGCCATACCGGTTACGACACCCTTGTGGGTGAGCGCGGCATCAAGCTGTCGGGCGGCCAGCGCCAACGCGTCGCGATTGCCCGGGTGATGCTCAAGAATGCCCCGATCCTGCTTCTTGACGAGGCCACCAGCGCGCTGGACTCGGAAGTCGAAGTGGCCATACAGGAAAGCCTCGATGAAATGATGCAGGGCAAGACGGTGATCGCCATCGCCCATCGACTGTCCACCATTGCGGCCATGGACCGGCTCATCGTCATGGACAACGGACGCATCATCGAGCAGGGCACCCACACCGAAT
>NZ_JBFTMK010000707.1:0-2793 GCF_056396965.1 Pseudomonas sp. 05N434 | reverse complement strand
GCTTCGCAGCCGAACGCAGCCTCGCAGGCTCGACAGCTGCTACAACGAGTGTGTTGCCTGTTTGATGTGAGCCGCAAAGCCCGACTGATCCGCAGCAATCTCATCACGCAATGTGAGTTGCGGAATGTCATACGCCCCTGAATTTTGCGGTCGGAACGCAATCGGCGCGGTTTCCCACAGGTCATCCAGCCGTTGGCCGAGCGCCTCACAAGTTGCTGAAAATCTCGCCTCATCCATTCGGCTGGTCTGATAGATCACGAACGGTGGCAGCACGTCGAAGCCGGGGTAGAACAGTACGCCGTGCTGGATCGGGAATAGCACATCGTCGATCGGCCCGTTGATGCCCCGTGGGCTGTAATGAGATTCCCAGCCACCGGTGGTGACGATCAACATCGCCCGTTTGCCCGCCAGCGTGCCTTCCCCGTAACGGTCGCCCCAGCGCGCATCGGAATGCTCCCCTACGCCGTAGGCAAAACCATAGGCATAGACGCGTTCCACCCAGCCTTTGAGGATCGCCGGCATCGAGAACCACCACAGCGGAAACTGCAGAATGACGGTATCGGCCCAGAGCAGTTTTTCCTGTTCGAGAACGATGTCCTGTCGTTGCCGGCCTTCTTTGAAGGCACGCTTGGAGTCTTGCGACGGATCGAATCGTGCGTCGGCAGGCCGGCCGAAACTGTCATCGGCGTACCAGGTATATTGGAAATGAATAACCAATATGCCAGGTATTGTCATGAATAATCTGCGACGTCTGGACATCAACCTGCTGCTGACGCTTGATGTCCTGCTCTCGGAACACAACGTGACCCGTGCGGCGCAACGTCTGAATCTGTCGCAACCTTCGGTGAGCGTTCATCTCGCCAAATTGAGGGATATTTTCAACGATCCGCTGTTACTGCCAGGGCCACGGGGCATGCGGCCCACGGCTCGGGCCGATGAGTTGCGCGAGCCGTTGCGCCAGGCCCTGGAAGCCCTGGAGCGCGCGGTGTCGCCCGCCAGCCCTTTCAACCCGGCCGAGGCACGGCAGACGTGGAATGTCATGGCGTCGGACTACGGCGAGTCGACCATCATCTTGCCCGCGTTGGCCGGGCTGCGTTCGGCGGCACCCGGCACGCGTTTGGCGGTGTTTGACCTGATGCCGTCACAACTGGCCAAACAAGCGGAGCAGGGGGCAATCGACCTGGCGTTTCATACCACTGAGGATGCTCCCCCAGGCTTACGACGTCGTGCATTGTTCACCGAACGCTATGTGTTGGTGGGGCGTACTGGCCATCCGCTGTTGAGACAGCGACCGACACTCGCGCAGTTCTGCGAACTCGACCACGTCATCGTATCCCGGGATGGCGGAGGCTTTCAGGGTGTCACCGATCAGGCGCTTTCCCAGCTGGGCATGACGCGCCGAGTGGTGCTTTCGCTCCCCCATTTTCTGTTTGTCCCGTCGGTGGTGGAGAGCACCGACATGGTCGCGATGCTGCCAGCGCGCCTGGTTCGCGATACGCACGCCTTGACCATGGTCGAGCCTCCCCTTGAAGTGCCGGGATACGAGATGTCGATGCTCTGGCCCGAGCGCTGTCACCGCGACCCTGGGCATCAATGGTTGCGTGAGTTCATCGTGAGTGCCTTGTGATGGGTATCAATCAAACACAATCCCTTGTGGGAGCGCCTTGTGTTCATTGAGGTGTTTGGCTAGTCTCGCACAAACACGCAAAAACAGGCATAACCATGCACGCTGAGCATTCCTCCGCCGAACTCCCCCAACTGCGCCGCCAAAAAATCCTGCTGATCCTCGAACGTGACGGCAAGGTCATGGCTTCCGAGCTGAGTCAGCATTTTGCCGTGTCCGAGGACACCATTCGCCGGGACCTGTCGGAGCTGGCCAGTGCCGGGCTGGTGCAGCGGGTGCACGGGGGGGCGTTGCCGCGTCCCAAGGACACGGGCAAGGATTACTTCACTCGGGTCAGCGAAACCGACGAGGTGAAAACCCGGCTGGCGCAGCTCGCCGCGCGCCGGGTCAAGGACGGCCAGATCGTGATGTTCGATTCCGGGAGCACCACGCTGCAGATCGCACGCTCGCTGCCTTCCGACCTTGTCATCACGGCCGTCACCGCGTCGCCGATGATTGCGATCACGCTGGCCGAATACAAAGGCATCACGGTGATCGTCGCCGGTGGTCAGCTCAACCCTGCGACGATGTCTTCCAGCGGGCATGAAACCCTGCGATTGATCGAGGGCATCAAGGCCGACCTGGTGTTCACCGGGGTCTGTGCCATTCATCCGGAAGTCGGCCTCAGCTCGCTGCATTTCGATGAAGTGCCGGTGAAGCAGGCGATGCTCGCCAGCGCCTCCCACGTGATTGCCGTGACCACCGCGGACAAACTGGGTGCCGTGGAGCCCTTCGTGGTTGCGCCTTGCGCCCGTGTGCATACGCTGATTACCGAACGTCACGTGGCCTCGGGCAATCTTGAGGACTATCAAAGACTGGGGATCGAGGTGGTGCAGGCAGACGCCTGAGCGTCATCGCGCCCGGCGCTGCATGGGTTACGCTGATAGCAACGACGGGAGGAATGCAGTCATGACTGAGCGTCATATAACCCACTCGGAAACGCTGTCGAACGGATGCACGATTGAGGTCAAAGCCGAGATATTGAGAGACGGTTCGCTGAAGATGTTCATGGGGGTCTATTGGCCGGACGGCTCGGCCATTGTCGAGGACAAGCACCCCTCGCCGCATCTGCTGGACATGGAAGCGGCGATGGAGTGGGCCATCGAAAAAGCCAAAACCATCGGTAACAG
>NZ_JBFTMK010000706.1:0-3482 GCF_056396965.1 Pseudomonas sp. 05N434 | reverse complement strand
GACCTGTTGGGGCGGGATTCGGTGCCGGCGCAGCCTGATTTGTTGGCTCGATGCGTCAAGGGCAAGACGGTTTTGGTGACGGGGGCGGGCGGTTCGATCGGTTCCGAACTCTGTCGTCAGATTTTCTCCCTGGGGCCAACCACGCTGTTGTTGTTCGATCATAGCGAATTCAATCTCTACAGCATTTTGTCAGAGCTCGAGCATCGTATTGCTCGTGAGTCGTTGTCTGTCCGGTTGTTGCCGATACTGGGGTCGATTCGTCATCCCCATAAACTTCTGGATGTGATGAAGACCTGGAATGTGGACACGGTTTATCACGCGGCGGCCTATAAGCACGTGCCGATGGTTGAGCACAACATTGCCGAAGGTGTGCTGAACAATGTGATCGGGACGCTCAATACCGCTCAGGCTGCATTGGAGGCAGGTGTTGCAAACTTTGTGCTGATCTCGACTGATAAGGCTGTACGCCCGACCAATGTCATGGGTAGCACCAAACGGCTGGCCGAGTTGACCTTGCAGGCCCTCAGTCGTGAGTTGGCACCGGTGTTGTTCGGGGACAAGTCCAATGTGTCCCGGGTCAACAAGACCCGTTTCACCATGGTGCGGTTCGGTAATGTGTTGGGCTCGTCTGGCTCGGTAATTCCGCGCTTTCACAGCCAAATCAAATCAGGCGGGCCCTTGACGGTTACCCATCCGAAGATTACCCGTTACTTCATGACCATTCCCGAGGCGGCACAACTGGTAATACAGGCCGGCTCAATGGGGCAGGGGGGGGACGTGTTTGTGCTGGACATGGGCGAGCCGGTCAAGATCATTGAGCTGGCGGAGAAGATGATTCACCTGTCTGGCTTGAGCATTCGCTCGGAGAAAAATCCGCAAGGCGATATTGCCATCGAATTCACTGGACTGCGTCCTGGGGAAAAACTTTACGAAGAGTTGCTGATCGGCGACAACGTGTCCGCTACCCGGCACCCGATGATCATGAGTGCCAAAGAGGACCATTTGCCTTGGGAAGTGCTCAAGCGCAACTTGACGGAGTTGCTGTCTGCCGTTGAGCGGGATGATTATTCGCGGGTTCGCCAACTTCTGCGTGACACTGTCAGTGGTTACGCCCCGGACGGTGAAATCGTCGACTTGATTTACCAGCAGCGTCGCCTCGAACCTTGATTGTTACAACTCTGTAACGGACACATTTTTGACAGAATTGTCCCATGACCAGTGCTTCTATTGCAGCCATTGCTGCACCTGTGGTCAACCCTGATAACGTTACCGCGCCGATGGTGCAAACTACACCCTCGGTGGAGTCTGTAAAAGTTGATCTGAGCGGGGCGGGCGCGACTACCTTGCAGCGTGAACTCTCAGGAGTCGGCGAGGCCAAGGCCAGGGCAATTGTTGCGTATCGCGAGAGTAATGGGCCATTTGCGTCGGTAGATGAGTTGTTGGAGGTCAAGGCCATTGGCAAGGTGATTCTGGGCAAGAATCGCGACAAGCTTGAGGTGAACTGATTCGTGGGCGCGAGTGCCAGAGGCCGGTCATTGACCGGCTTTTTTATTTGTGCGCCAAGCATAGCGTGTTGCGCGTTAGCGCAACCAGCCTGGCTGTGGTGGCCTCATTGGTGACTTGGAGGTGAAAGACCTCTTCAGGCCGGGCAGGGGGCGTGTTAGCCAGGGGCAAGGGTGTCTCGGCTGGCTGCGAACCTCGCTGCAGGGTAAGAAGTCTTTTATGAGCGAACTCAGCCCGGTTGCCCCACACCGGCCGACGCTTGGCGACTTTTGTCGTCCGCAACTCCACCGCCTCTGATATCGCGACGTTGCCACTGCGCACGTCGGTGTGCCCAAGCTTTACGTCGCGCAACCGCATGTAAGGCCGCTTGACAAGTGCGCAGCACCACGAATGTGACTGGCAGCAGGAGATAAAACCATTCCTCGACCGCGAGGCTCCACGAGAAAAAAAGGGAGCGTCGGCCATGCAAAATTCAGCATGAACAGGAAGGACGACCAGATTTGCTTGAGATCGGCGACCCCGAACGTAACAAGATATGGCCAATCAGGAAACCGCTCAATACATAGAAAATCTCGACGCCGGTGACTGCTTGGGGGCAATGTAGGCGAGCAGCCTGCCCGGCGACGTGCCATGGGTGAGCGAGTGTCCGACAAGCACGGACAGTACAGCGATCGCGCACAAGACATCCAGCCCGAACACCCGTTCAGTCCGAGTGTCAGGCATATGAACATTCTTCGACATGGATCTGTCTTTTCCTTTTATTCTCGAGATCGACCAGCACTCTATTATTGCACTGCGCCCATCTCACTCCTTGTCCACACCACGGAGTTGCGCTTTCAGTGCTTGGACCCGCTACTCGCAGTGGTTCTGCGGGCTCACGTTCTAACCGATGGAGCATCGCTAAGGGGTATGACAATCAGGGGGGGTAGTGATGGCGGGTGGGGGCCTTGGATCGCTCCCTCGCAGCAGATCTGTTCGATCGCATCGAGATGATCTGTAACCCGCAACGCCTTCATGATTTCAATAATCTGTTGGTATCGGTAGAGTTCGAAAAGCATTACGTGATGAGCCTGGGAGCGTCTGGAAAATCCGGGGGGATTCAGTGTATAGTTTTTTGAAAGCGGAATTAGTACTTGCGCAGAATTGTGCGGTTCATGAAGTAGCGCAAAGGAGAGTAAAGTGGCAAAAGTGTCGATTGTGCTTACATCTTTCAATCATGATAAATACATCAGGCAGGCGATCGATACTGTTGTCAATCAGTCCTTCAGTGATTGGGAGCTGATCATCGTTGATGATGTATCGACAGATGCTTCTTGGGAGCTGATCCAGACCTACAATGACCCAAGAATCATCAAGATTCGGAATGATCGGACGCGTCGTTATATTTACAACATCAACCGTGCTATCGATACCCAGTCAACTGGCGAGTACATTGCCATCCATCACTCGGACGATGCCTGGGCGCTGGATAAACTGGAGAAGCAGGTCGCTATACTTGAGGCGAGTCCGCAAATAGGCGCAGTGTTTTCCCATGTGCAATGTATTGATGAAAACAACCGCCCGTTAACGATCGATTGGTTCAATCAGCCAAATAAATCCCGAGCAGCCTGGCTGCGGGGTCTCTTCTTCAATGAAAATCGTCTGTGCCATCCTAGTGCATTGGTCAGACGAAGCGCTTACGAGCAGAGCGGTTTGTATAAGTGTGCACATGCCCAGATCGATGATGCGGAACTGTGGACGCGCCTATTGAAGGTAAGCGACATCCATGTGGTTCAGGAAAAATTGACCTTGCATCGGATTTTCTCCGATCAGTCCAATGCCAGTGGTGATCGGCCGGACAGACGAACCCGGTTGAAGCTGGAGTGGCACCTGCAGAAGCAGCATTATGTCGACTTGCCACTCGCCGATATTCTTGAGGCCTTTCCGGAGTCTGAGCAATGGGTGACGGCTCAAGGGGCTAACAGTAAGTACCTGCTTGC
>NZ_JBFTMK010000705.1:0-2121 GCF_056396965.1 Pseudomonas sp. 05N434 | reverse complement strand
GCTACGGGCTTTCCGCCCCATGCTATCGAAAGACAAAACGTTCAGCGCCTTGAACTTGTATCAACTGTCTTTACTTGCCAGCTTGAGTTACAGCAACTTTGGTCAAGAACCAGCCGAAAAGCCTTTCGACACTGTATCGTTCCCATTGGAACCGAGCGTCGGATACATGTTTGGCAACAGCCTTGCCAGCTTCAGAGAAACTTGGAAAGTCAATAAAGACCAAACAACTGCTTATTATCCGCTTTATGAAGATGTACCTTATTCGAAGCGTTTCGAGATCCTGCCATTCGACTCGACACTGTATGACCAAAACAAAGCTGATTTAGGCGATAAACAAGAGCACCCCGCCAAACTACACTTCTTCGATGATGGCAAAGTCAAGGGCGGCAGTGATACCCAAGCGTTCATCACTCACCACGACGAAGTCATACTGATCGCCGTCCGAGGAACCTTGGAAAGTGCGGATTTCTTGCGAGACACCGATGCAGAGCAAGTCCCATTCGAGGACGGCGTTGGTAAAGCACACCAAGGCTTTTACGAAGCCTATCAGGCAATGAGTAAGTTTGTTCTGACCTACCTCGATCAATTCTACGTAGATCAGAAGGTCATTATTTGTGGTCACAGCCTTGGTGGAGCCATTGCAACTTTGCTCGCAGAAGCGCTGAGACGTAAGAGTAAAAAATACGACGTCCTTCTCTACACCTACGGCTCCCCAAGAGCCGGCGACGCTGACTTCGTCAACGGCGCGGCAGAGTTGGCCCATCACCGCATGGTTAACAACAACGACCCGATCCCAAGTGTTCCCGCGCCCTGGATGAACACTCGCAAAAGTATCTGGGTGCCCGGCGTAATCATCAGTTTTGTCACCGCCCCTTTAGGCGCACTTATTTTCGCCATAGGCCTGTCGCGAACCGGCGGTTCGCCATATGAGCACCATGGTAATTTGCACCACTTCATGCCCGTCCACTTTAAAGGACGTGAGCAATCCGCCGTTCTCTGGGATCCAGGTTGCGACTCCATCGAAGAGGCCGCCTGCACCAAGGCATTGAAAAAGTTCGATGACTTGCCCGACCGTGCCGCTTTTGTGAAGCAACTGTTCCACATGAGCGATCACTTCATGGTGCCCTCCTACATTCCGTACGCCTGGGCAACATTGCGCCGCTGGCAGCAAACCCAGGAAAGCGGAACCACGGTGGTGACCAAGACTGAGTACGATCAGGTCTACTACCAACTGCAAGAAATGCAGGACCGTTTGAAGACGAAGGAAGCTGAACTGAACAACTCCTTCCAATACGATCGTCAGGCAAACCAGCGAGAAGCGAGTCTACTGAGAGCGGAAATAGGTCGGTTGAATACCGCCCGGCAACGGCTGCACGCCTTGAGCTTCCTTAAACTGACGCCCGAAGACATTTACGGCTCTGCCACTCAGGCGCCGGAACATAAAAACAACGTCGATCGCTGGATGGCGAAAAAAGAAAACACTGTTGAGGTCCCGCTCGCGATGATTCCACAGGCAAGCAGCAGTGAACTGAGGACGGCTTAGTTTTCAGAAGGGCAATGACTCGGTGTATCCCGCAAACAAGCCAGCGACCATAAGGGGCTGGCTTGTTTGTCATGCTGTGGCGTCAGACCGGCGCTTTCCACCCCATCATCCGCTGCTGCGCAACCTGCAGCAGGTCGTAACCATCCTGAGTCAGTAAATAAAGCGCATGGGTAATGTGCGGGATGTCCTGAACATCACCGTGCTTGAAGCATAGGCAGTGGAGTGTTTCAAGTAGCTGGCTGGAGGCTCGGATGCGCTGGAGGGCGGMTTCGAGGATGTCTTGGGGRTTGGCYTCTGTGTCGATCACCAAGGGATTTGAGTCGGTAAGGCCACTTTTGATTGAACGGTAACGATCGGGAAACGGATTTATCGTTGGCATAGTAATTACTCGAGTATTAGTTAGTAATCGCCAGCACCGTGACCAARCGATGGGAGGCGGCTGTGTACAGGCTTGGTCAACCGCTAACACTCAAAACGGCTCGCCCGAAAGCGTCCTGCACACAGCCACCATTGCAACGCACTACGAGACATAGAAGTCCGCAGAGCGAATGATGGCACATATATGTGCAGTGTTAGTC
>NZ_JBFTMK010000704.1:0-2127 GCF_056396965.1 Pseudomonas sp. 05N434 | reverse complement strand
GGCTTCTGCAACCGATATATATGTTAATGTTTTACCTTACAACGCTATTTCTGTCGTCGCGTTACTCACGTTGCTGGGCAATCAATTTGAAATTCAAAGACATGGCTCATTGGCGGTCATTTCTTCGGTAGCTGGCGACAGGGGCAGACCCTCCAACTGTTTATACGGCACAGCAAAAGCTGCCGTTTCCACATTCTGCGAGGGTTTGCGCGCAAGACTTTTCAAAGTCGGCGTTTCGGTGACTACCATCAAACTCGGTTTTGTTCAAACACCTATGACCAAGGGGCTCAACCTGCCTCCCCTGCTGATAGCACAACCTGAAAAGGTAGCACTTAGTATTGTCAAAGCGGTGCAAATAAAACCAACACGCTGTACACCCCAACATTCTGGGCACTGATAATGCTTATTATCAAAAATTTACCAAACTTTATATTCAAGCGGATAAATCTATAGTCAGATTTACTGCAAGTGATAAAACTTTATACATCCAGCTTCATCGACAACAGGGCTCTTCAATGTCAGCTTTAAATACCCTAGGAAATCTGCTTCAAAGGCATTTATTACTAATTGCCCTAGCCATTGTCATTCTGTTGAACCTGTACTACATGAAGACGTACCCTATCAACATTGCTGCCTTTGACTATCCAAATTATGCTCAGATGATTTTCTCCAGCGTATCCAATCTTATCCACGCCAGTGGATATACTTTGGCCGCACGTTTCGCACTCGATTTTGCTGGCGTACCCAACGGAATAGACATCTATAATGTTAAATGGCTGCGACACTTACAGCACATTCACTTTTACTTCCACGTATTCGCCATCGCAATTAGCACATTCATGTGCAATAAAGTATTTGGTAAAATCTCAGCCACACTTATGTGCCTAGCGTGGGGTGGCAGTCTGTTTTTCATGGGTGGGGTCAATTCCATCGGACCGGACTGGCTACAAGGAGACTTTCTTGCCATCGCACTGCTGACTGCTCTCTGGGCGTTCGATGTAAAAAATAATGCAAAAATAATTTTGTATATACTGTCCGCAGTTATTCTTACGGTTGCCTACCTTGTAAAGTTCAACTCCTTGGTAATCGCCCCTGTCATTGCGATGTTAGTAATTTTTGACAGCAAGGACTGGACTTGGAAAATCGCGACAGCCATCGTCAGCCTATCGGCGAGCACCATAATTATATTTGTATTTGTCGAAACCTTTCACTACCCGACGACCAATTCACGGCAACTGAGTTACGATCATGCTTGGGTTCTAATTGACGCAATACCAAACGACTACATCACTCAGGAACCAAACAAGCTGGGAATCAACAGTTTGAGGTGGCGGGCCCTTGGCGCAATTTTACCACCGGAATATTTCAGGGCTGCAGCCTATCAAGATGTTGATTGGGGTGCACCAAAAGAAGTAAGAGCGCCCTACCTCGCACAATATAATTATCTGATGAATGCATCGCGCTCGGAGTTGATTGATTTCACGACCAAGCACCCCCTGCCTGAAACATTTAATATTCATGTTTCGGCCATTCCCGGCTATTACTATATCGGGCTTCCGCAAACGGACGCCCTAAGTATAGCCGTGTATAAAGAATCGGTGCTGGCGATACCCGCGGCCTACATCGCGAAATTGATCAAGGGTTGGTTAGCTTTTTTCATCGAAAAACCGTTCCAACTCACACCTTTAAAATCAAATAGCTTGTATCTGATTATTGGTGACAATATTCAAGCGGATGGCAGCGTTAAACTGACCCCTCCTCCGGACGCTATACCTCAACACATGCCGTACTGGAATCCTGCCGAGAAAGCACAATACCAAGGCATGGTGTTTTTTGGTTGGATGAATTTCCTGACTCCGCCACCTTGGGTCTATGCCTTGCTGGCGTTCGTCTCATGTATCGCTATATGTAAAACACAAAACATCAGAAAAGCCTTTCAGGCAAGCTTGTTAGTATTGTCTACAGCATTACTGGTTAGTTCTTCGTTGATGCTACTGACTGTTCGATCCAAGGAAATGCTTGCACTGTTGCCCATAGTAAGTATCTTTCTCAGTTTTGGCTTTTCTAGCTGCATCAATTACTGCCTGAAACGAAGATCCAACTTAAGCATGCTGGGCTTAAATGGAG
>NZ_JBFTMK010000703.1:0-2132 GCF_056396965.1 Pseudomonas sp. 05N434 | reverse complement strand
GTACGCCAGGGAAAGCCAGCATCCGCTACTCTGTGAAATCGAGAAGGACGGTTAATCGCCGACCACTTGGGTATGAGGTGAAGCTATGTTAAACCGCGAGCTCGAAGTCACCCTCAATCTAGCCTTCAAGGAGGCTCGTTCGAAGCGTCATGAATTCATGACCGTCGAACACCTGCTGCTGGCCCTATTGGATAATGAGGCTGCCGCTACCGTTTTGCGTGCCTGCGGCGCAAACCTCGACAAACTCAAGCATGACCTGCAGGAGTTCATTGACTCCACCACGCCATTGATCCCCTTGCATGACGAGGATCGTGAAACCCAGCCAACCCTGGGCTTCCAGCGTGTACTGCAACGTGCTGTCTTTCACGTACAGAGCTCGGGCAAACGCGAAGTGACTGGCGCCAACGTGCTGGTCGCGATCTTCAGTGAGCAAGAGAGTCAGGCAGTGTTTCTGCTGAAACAGCAGAGCGTTGCGCGCATCGATGTCGTCAACTACATCGCCCATGGCATTTCCAAAGTGCCGGGGCATGGCGATCACTCTGAAGGTGAACAAGATATGCAGGACGACGAGGGCGGTGAGTCTTCTTCTTCAGGCAATCCTCTGGATGCTTATGCCAGCAACCTCAACGAACTTGCGCGCCAGGGTCGTATCGATCCGTTGGTAGGCCGTGAGCTCGAAGTCGAGCGCGTCGCGCAGATCCTGGCGCGTCGTCGCAAAAACAATCCGCTGCTGGTGGGCGAGGCGGGCGTGGGTAAAACCGCGATTGCCGAAGGCCTGGCCAAACGCATTGTCGATAACCAGGTGCCGGACCTGCTGGCCAACAGCGTGGTGTATTCCCTCGATCTGGGGGCCTTGCTGGCCGGAACCAAATACCGCGGCGATTTCGAGAAGCGCTTCAAGGCGTTGCTCAATGAGCTGAAAAAACGTCCGCAGGCGATCCTGTTCATCGACGAGATTCACACCATCATCGGTGCGGGCGCTGCGTCCGGTGGCGTCATGGATGCCTCGAACCTGCTCAAGCCGTTGCTGTCGTCGGGCGATATCCGTTGCATCGGTTCGACCACGTTCCAGGAATTCCGCGGGATCTTCGAGAAGGACCGTGCCTTGGCCCGGCGCTTCCAGAAGGTCGATGTGTCGGAGCCTTCGGTGGAAGACACCATTGGCATCCTGCGTGGCCTGAAAGGGCGTTTCGAGCTCCATCACAACATTGAATACAGTGATGAAGCCCTGCGCGCCGCTGCTGAACTGGCCTCGCGTTACATCAATGATCGGCACATGCCGGACAAGGCCATCGACGTCATCGACGAGGCGGGCGCCTATCAGCGTCTGCAGCCAGTCGAGAAGCGCGTGAAACGCATCGAAGTGCCTCAGGTCGAGGATATCGTTGCGAAAATCGCGCGAATTCCGCCAAAACACGTCACCAGTTCCGACAAAGAGTTGCTGCGTAACCTTGAGCGTGACCTGAAGCTCACGGTATTCGGCCAGGATGCGGCGATCGACTCACTGTCGACCGCGATCAAGCTGTCCCGTGCCGGCCTCAAGTCGCCTGACAAGCCCGTCGGTTCGTTCCTGTTCGCGGGCCCGACCGGCGTCGGTAAAACCGAAGCTGCGCGGCAGCTGGCCAAGGCGTTGGGGGTCGAGCTGGTTCGCTTCGACATGTCCGAGTACATGGAGCGCCACACCGTATCGCGTCTGATCGGTGCGCCTCCAGGCTATGTCGGGTTCGACCAGGGCGGTCTGCTGACCGAAGCCATCACCAAGCAGCCTCACTGCGTATTGTTGCTCGATGAAATCGAGAAGGCGCATCCGGAAGTCTTCAACCTGCTGTTGCAGGTCATGGACCACGGTACGCTGACCGATAACAACGGGCGCAAGGCAGATTTCCGTAACGTGATCGTCATCATGACGACCAACGCCGGTGCCGAGACTGCAGCGCGTGCTTCGATCGGTTTCACCTATCAGGACCACTCGTCCGATGCGATGGAAGTGATCAAGAAGAGCTTCACGCCGGAATTCCGCAACCGTCTGGACACCATTATCCAGTTTGGTCGCCTCAGCCATGAGGTCATCAAAAGCGTGGTGGACAAGTTCCTTACCGAGCTTCAGGCGCAGCTGGAAGACAAGCGTGTGC
>NZ_JBFTMK010000702.1:0-2135 GCF_056396965.1 Pseudomonas sp. 05N434 | reverse complement strand
GTTCCCCGCGCTCGAGGCATTCAAACTCGCGCACCCGGATAGCATCGTGGCTTTTGCCGCACCCGGAGCATTGCCGGCCGAACTGGCGGCGCAGCGGTTTGATCTGGCGCTGGTGGTCGATTGCCTCGAACACTTACCCAAGCGCGACGGCCTGAATCTGCTCGGCGGGATACRCAACCTCAATGCCAGTCGCATTGCGGTGTTGGCCGACTTGCCCGCCAGCGGTTGGCAGGAGACGGATTTTTTCTCCCTGGCCCTGCAAGCCAGCGAACGCTTCCAGCGCGACGATCAAGTGTTGACGTTGTTTACCTACGATCTGCTTGACTACAAACAGGTACCCGACTGGCTCAACTCACGCTTCTGGGCCAATCCGGAAAACTTCGGGAAATACTGGTGGTAACGCAATGAGTACATCCATTTGCCCTTGCGGCAGCGGCACGCTGCTCGATGCCTGCTGCGGTCATTACCATGCCGGCYATCCGGCCCCCAGCGCCGAAGTCCTGATGCGTTCGCGCTACAGCGCCTATGTGCTGGGGCTGGTCGACTATCTGGTGGCCACCACCCTGCCCGCGCAACAGGCCGGCCTGGATCGCCAGTCGATCAGCGACTGGAGCGCCCAGAGCACCTGGCTGGGCCTGGAAGTGGAAGGCGCCGAGGTCTTCGGCGGCCAGCCGGAGCACGCCTTCGTCACCTTCACCGCTCGCTGGCACGACGGCAGCGGCGAACACAGCCACCGCGAACGTTCGTCATTCGTGCAGAACGCCGGCCGCTGGTACTTCATCGACCCTACGGTGCCGCTCAAGGCCGGGCGCAACGATGCGTGCCCGTGCGCCAGCGGGCAGAAGTTCAAGAAGTGCTGCGCGAGTTATTTCGGCGCTTGAGGTGCCCCCTGTAGCAGCTGCCGAAAGCTGCGTTCGGCCGTAGCAGCTGCTACAGCGAGGCAGCTGCTACAAAGGGAGAAACACGACCATGATCACCGGACGATTCGCGCTCTATCTGTTCACTTTGCTGCTTCTGTTTTCAGGAGTCGGCGGCTGCGCCTCATGGTTCAGCAACGACTTGCCAGACCCGCAAGTGCATCTGGTCAAGGTCGAGGTGGTCCGGGCCAAGTTGCTGGAGCAGAAATTCCTGCTGCATTTTCGCGTCGACAACCCCAATGACGAAGACCTGACGGTGCGCGCCCTGGAATATCRCATTCATCTGGGGGACGTCCTGCTGACCGAAGGCGAGCACGAACATTGGTTCACCGTCGGCCCCAAGCACAGTGCCTACTTCAAGGTGCCGATCCGAACCAACCTGTGGCCCAGGGTTCGGGATGTGGTGAAACTGCTGAAAAAACCCGAGCAACCGATTCCCTATCGTCTGGAAGGCACACTTGAAACCGGTTTATTCATCGCGCACTACGTGCACCTGGCGCGCAATGGCGTGATAATCGCCGCCGATTTAATTCCGGAGTGACCCCGATGACCCAGCAACCCCACGTCCATGGCCCTGACTGCAACCACGATCATGACCATCACGACCACCATGATCACGACCATGGCCATGTCCACGGCCCAAACTGCGGCCACGCCCACCAGGAACCGGTGCGCAACGCCCTGAAAGACGTCGGTCGCAACGACCCTTGCCCCTGCGGCAACGGCAAGAAATTCAAGAAGTGCCACGGGGCTTGAGGATTCGGGCGAATAACTTCTTCGCCTGTTGAATCGCAAATCCCTGTAGGAGCGAGGCTTGCCCGCGAAAAGGGCGCCACGATCAATCAGAAAAACCGCGTCATCGTTCTTCGCGGGCAAGCCTCGCTCCTACAAGTTGATCTGCACCCCAAAAGTTGGACACCAATCCTAATTTTGGGGTCAGTTCAAGGTTTCAGTCGTTCATGAGAATGCTCGCGGCGCTAACGACCGTCGCATATTCCCCATGCAGATTCCCCAGCGACATCGCATGCACTTCTTCAGCTGAATGGGCATTGCCGAAAAAGTCCGCCTTGTCGAAGGTAAAGCACGCATCCTCCACAACCCACGCCTCAAACCCCAGATTCCCAGCCGTTCGCGCCGTGGATTCCACCGAGTTGTGCGTCGCCACGCCAACGATGATCAACTGATCGATCCCCGCCTCGCGCAAACTCGCTTCCAGCC
>NZ_JBFTMK010000701.1:0-2138 GCF_056396965.1 Pseudomonas sp. 05N434 | reverse complement strand
GTATCGAGTCCATGCCCAACGGGCAGGTCGTTTACAACATGTTCGGCGCGCTGAGCTCCGACTCCAGCCTGACCAACGTTGTGACTGAGATCAAAACCCTCGTCGACAACGTCCAGCGCGCCAGCGAAGCCTTTGAACGCTTCTTCAATTAATTATTCGGGAACAGGATATATCCAATGACTCAGTCCATCTGGAGCAAATTGTTCACCGCGCTGCGTGGCGGTGCCAACGAAGTCGGCGAATCGATCGTCGACCAACAGGCCCTGCGCATTCTCGACCAGGAAATTCGCGATGCTGACAGCGCGCTGGCCAACGCCAAGCGTGAGCTGGTCACCATCATGGCCAAGCACAAACTGTCGGCTGACCGCGTCAGCGAGTACAACGCCAAGATCAAGGACCTGGAATCCAAAGCCCTGGCCGCCATCCAGGCCAACCGCGAAGACTTGGCACTGGAAGTGGCCGAAGCCATTTCGACCCTGACCAATGAACTGGATGTCGAGCAAAAGCAGGCCACCGAATTCGGCGGTTACGCCGACAACATGCGCAAAGACATCACCAAGGCTGAAAACCGCATCAAAAGCCTGCGCCAGCAAGTGGACATGGCCAAGGCTCGTGAAAGTGTACAGAAAGCCCAGGTCAGCGCCTCGATCGCCAGTGGCGGCGCCAACGGCAAGCTGGAAACCGCCGTCGGTACACTGAACCGCCTGCAGGCCAAGCAGCAGCAACGCGCCGCTGAACTGCAAGCCCAGGACGAACTGGCCGATGCGTCGACCGGCACCGACCTGGAGCGCAAACTGCGCGAAGCCGGCATCACGCCGGACGAAGGCAGCGCCAATGCGATCCTGGAACGCCTGAAGAAAAAATCGGCCGAGTAAGCAATACCCCAGCAGAAAGGGCATTCATTGCCCTGATGCCAGTCAGTCAAGTGCACTGACCCTGTGGCGAGGGAGCTTGCTCCCGCTGGACTGCGCAGCAGTCCCTTCTTTTTGGGGATAAGAGGGGCCGCTTCGCGGCCCAGCGGGAGCAAGCTCCCTCGCCACAACTTTACTCAGTGCTTGTTCTATCTCTTAACTGGCAGGCATTAATTGATCGCCCTTCTTTACTGCCGAATTGAGGTCAAGGATGGATACCCTGAAGGGTTTCAAGACAGTCGCCGGCCTGGCCATCTTCATGGTTGCGCTGCAACTGCTCAATGTGGCGACCGGCTACAGCCTTAACGCCTTCGGCCTGGTTCCGAGAACCTTGCACGGACTGGTCGGCATCATCACCTCGCCTTTCTTGCACACATCCTTTGCGCACCTGAGTGCCAACCTGATTGCCTTTTTGATCCTCGGCACCCTGGTCATCGCCGAAGGGCTCAACCGGTTCATGGCCGTCAGCGCTATCATCATTTTGCTGGGCGGTTCGCTGATCTGGCTGTTCGGTTTTGCCGGCGTGCATATCGGTGCCAGCGGCTGGGTGTTCGGGCTGTGGGCGTATCTCCTGTCGCGCGCCTGGTTCCAGAGGAGCTGGAGCAACCTGATAACCGCCAGTGTCGTGGCCCTGCTCTATGGCGGGCTGGTTGTTGGCTTCCTTCCTCGCCGGGGCATTTCCTTCGAAGGGCATATTTTTGCTGCAATCGCCGGGTATATTGCAGCCAAGGTACTGTTATCTACGCCGCGCAGCAGGTTTAATGCCGCCCGGTAACCGCACTCGAGCACTTAGATGCCCGAGCGATTACGTCGCCAGGAATGAGCCCCCAAGGAGTCAGGGATGTAATGTCGATTTTCCTTTTATTGCGCGCGTACGCGGCGTCCTTCTTCCATCGGTTCGGCTGGGCAGGCCTGGCCATTGCACTGGGCGTGCACCTGACCACGGCCTGGCTGGGTCTGGTGCTTCTGGGCGAACAACACCTCACTACCCCCGCCACATTCACCTACTTCTATCTCACCACCACGCTCACCGTCGGCTACGGCGATCTTGCGCCACAGACAGCCGCGGGACGGATTTTCGTGGCTACCTGGGTCATGCTCGGGGGCATTGCGCTGCTGACGGCGGCCATCGGCAAAACCACCAGCAGTGTCATCGATGTATGGAGAAAAGGCATGAAGGGCAAAGGCGATTTCACCGGCAAGGTCGGCCATACCGTTCTCATCGGC
>NZ_JBFTMK010000700.1:0-2147 GCF_056396965.1 Pseudomonas sp. 05N434 | reverse complement strand
TGACAATCATTGCAATATTTGCAGCACTGTCCGAAACATCAGCTGCTGTATCGCTGCCCTTTCTTGACCACAAGGAGAGAGAACTCTACATCTGGTTTCTGATCAGCTTTCCCTTTTATTTGCTTTTTCTTTTCTTCGCCACACTTAACTTCAATTATCGATCGCTTTACGCGCCCTCCGATTTCGAGAAGGGAAAGCATTTTATAAAAGTCATGGACAACGCTGATCACTCTGGAAACAGCACTTCCAGTGTGTCGCCTGAACGCTCGGTCCAACACCATGTGCAGCTGCCCGCGCCGCTAAAGGATCTGCACATCATTGATGCACGCTGGATAACCAAAAAAATGGGGTTCAGCGCCCTGATGGAGAGTATCCAGCACGCGCCGGATAATCCTGCACACGTGATCGTATTTCTCACGTGTGCCGATTCGGAGGTAGTGCTGAAGGACAGTGCGCTCAAACACTGGAAACAACTAAAGAAACGCAGCAACGCAACGTTCTGTGTTTCTTACAATTTGAGCTCACATGGCGTGACGATCATGGGCTAGGTTTTGACCCGTCGCACAGAGCAAGGCAGCCCTTGAAGTGAGATCAAAGGCAGGCAGCAAAAGGAACGGTTGGAAGAAACCAGCAGAAAGCGAAACGTAATATGCAGCAGCCCTTTTTCAGAACTGTGGCCTTGTCATCGACAAGGCCACAGTTCCATTACCGCATCAAAGGTCTCAGAACAGCTTGCGGCCTTTGTTCGCCGCGATACGCATGCGCAAGGCGTTGAGCTTGATGAAGCCCGCCGCATCGGCCTGGTTGTAGGCGCCGCCATCTTCCTCGAAGGTCGCGATGTTGGCGTCGAACAACGACTCGTCGGACTTGCGTCCGGTGACGATCACGTTGCCCTTGTACAGTTTCAGGCGCACTACGCCGTTCACGTGGGCCTGGGAAGCATCGATCATCTGTTGCAGCATCAGACGCTCTGGGCTCCACCAGTAGCCGGTGTAGATCAGACTGGCGTATTTAGGCATCAGCTCGTCTTTGAGGTGAGCCACTTCGCGGTCCAGGGTGATCGATTCGATCGCACGGTGAGCGCGCAGCATGATGGTGCCGCCAGGCGTCTCGTAGCAGCCACGGGACTTCATGCCCACATAGCGGTTTTCGACGATGTCCAGACGGCCGATACCATGTTCGCCACCGATACGGTTCAAGGTCGCCAGCACGGTGGCCGGGGTCATTTCGACACCGTCCAGTGCAACGATGTCGCCGTTGCGGTAGGTCAGTTCCAGGTACTGCGGTTTGTCGGGAGCTTTCTCCGGGGAGACGGTCCAGCGCCACATGTCTTCTTCGTGCTCGGTCCAGGTGTCTTCCAGCACGCCGCCTTCATAGGAGATGTGCAGCAGGTTGGCATCCATCGAGTACGGGGATTTTTTCTTGCCGTGACGCTCGATCGGAATCGCGTGCTTCTCGGCGTAGTCCATCAGCTTCTCACGGGACAGCAGGTCCCATTCGCGCCATGGAGCGATCACTTTCACGCCTGGCTTCAAGGCGTAGGCGCCCAGTTCGAAACGAACCTGGTCGTTGCCCTTGCCGGTCGCGCCGTGGGAAATGGCGTCAGCACCGGTTTCGTTGGCGATTTCGATCAGGCGTTTGGCGATCAACGGACGAGCGATGGAAGTACCCAGCAGGTACTCGCCTTCGTAAACGGTGTTGGCGCGGAACATCGGGAACACGAAATCACGCACGAATTCTTCGCGCAGATCGTCGATATAGATTTCTTTTACGCCCATGGCCTGTGCCTTGGCGCGGGCCGGTTCGACCTCTTCGCCC
Source organism: Pseudomonas sp. 05N434 (assembly GCF_056396965.1). Lineage (NCBI taxonomy): Bacteria > Pseudomonadati > Pseudomonadota > Gammaproteobacteria > Pseudomonadales > Pseudomonadaceae > Pseudomonas > Pseudomonas sp. 05N434. The sequence continues at coordinate 329 of NZ_JBFTMK010000700.1, read as the reverse complement.
TGACCCAGGTCAGCGGTGAAGGTCACTACTTCACAGTTATATGTATCCTGCAGCCACTTGAGGATCACCGAAGTGTCCAGGCCGCCGGAATACGCCAGAACGACCTTGTTTACGTCCGCCATGCCATCACTCCACGGGGTTCTACGGAAAGCTGTCAAGTCTACCGCTCATGCAGGATAATTTACAGAGGCGCGACAGCTTATGACGACGAAGCGACAGATTATGTCGAGCGAGCGACGAATTCAGCAGGTTCAGGAGGTCGTCGCGCTGCTCGCGGCGGCGGTGGCTTGAGGCGCAGGTTTCTCGGTCGGTGCGACCCGCTCGAGACG
>NZ_JBFTMK010000699.1:0-2171 GCF_056396965.1 Pseudomonas sp. 05N434 | reverse complement strand
CCATTTCGGCCATCTCCTGAATCCCTGATGCGTTGGGCAATGGCAGATCCTGCTCGAGGATCGACTTCATCCTTGGCAAGAAGACCCATTGCAGCCATTGCTCGAAATCCAGCGTATCCACCGAAAACGGTTCAACGCTGGAGAGCGCCTCAGCAGACGGCGGTACTTCATCCCACCAGCCCTGAACGCGCAGCTCGCGCTCGATCAACAGCAACTGTTCGGCAATCTTCGGAAAGCGCATATCCATCACAGCGAAACCTTGGCCTTCTGACGAGCCAACGCAGCACCGGCCGGGTCACCCTGCTTCTCTCGGGCCTGGGCGATCAATTCCCACAGGCTGGCCTGAAGATCCGGACGCCCATTGGCGAACGTCAGGCCACGGCGGGCAAACTGCTCGGCCTGAGCCGCATCACCTTGAGCCATACGCACCTGGGCCAAGCGATAAAGTACTTGCGGCTCGCGCGGTGCAACACGCTGGGCACGTTCGAGGCTGGAAGATGCACCATTAAGGTCGCCACTGGCCTGTTGCTGCTGGGCGGTGGTCAACAATGCCAGGACCGGACCGTCCAGTTGTTCATCGGCGGACAGTCCGCCGGAGTTCGCCGAAGGAATCCCGCTGGGCGTCGACGGCATGCTGTAGCTACCCTGATTGATCGGCGCCGACTGAACCGGCGAGGTATCAATCGGCCCCGGAGTAATCGGGCCTGGGGTAATCGGCGAAGTGCTGATCGGTGCCGAGGAGACGGCGCCACCACCCGGGACCATCACCACGACCCCGGTGTCACCTTGCGGGATCGCCTGAGTCTGAGCTTGTACAGGACGTTTCACCGTCGACTGACGGAAACCGCCATTCGCCGAAATCCGCTCACTGTTGGAGACGGCAGTGCCGGCATCCTCAACCGGGATCGAACCACGCTGCACAGTGGAGCAGCCGCTGAGCAAAGCCACGGCAGTCACCGCTGGAATCAACCACTTGTTCACTTCAAATCCTCTTTGCTTAATTCATCCAGCCCTTGACCCAATCCATCACCGATTCTGCAGGGCTTTCACCACCGCAAGCAGCACCGGGAGGCGGTTCACTGCCGCGAATATACGGCATCTGCACCGCACCTGGGCAGTTGGCTTCGGAACCTTGACCAGTGCGCGAATCGACCCAGGCCTGAACAATGTTGTCCGGTTGCGGCATGTCCAGCGGCAGCGGATCGGCCTTGCGCATGAAACTGGTCCAGACCTGCAACGCGCCGGTGGCACCGGTGAACGGTGTCTTGCCATTATCATCGCGCCCCAGCCAGACCACGGCCAGCAGATCCTGACTGAAACCGGCGAACCAGCTGTCCCGCGAATCGTTACTGGTACCGGTCTTACCGGCCAGGGTCAGGGTTTTCGGCAACACGTTATAAACCGAACTACCGGTACCTTCGCGCATGACGCGCTGCATGGCGTTCTGGATCAGGTAAATGGACGCCGGATCAAATTGCTGCTGAATCTGGAACGGATAACGCTTGAGCGGCTCGCCCTCGGCAGTCAGTACGCTGCGAATCCCGCGCATCGGCGTATTGAACCCGCCATTGGCCAGCGTCTGGTACATGGTCGCCACTTCGATCGGGGTCATACCGCCGGCACCGAGCAACATCGACGGGAACGCCGGGAATTCGCGGCTTACGCCCAGGCGTGCCAGGGTCTTCAAGACATTCGGCACGCCCACCGCCAACCCGAGACGCGCGGTCGACAGGTTGTAGGAGTGCGCCAACCCTTGGTACAGGAACACCGTGCCGTGGGAACGGCGATCATAGTTCTGTGGTTTCCAGATCTGACCGTCCGCGCCTTTGACCGAGAAGTAGTCGTCCGATAGCCAACTGGTGAGCGTGTACTGGCTCGGCTTTTCAAGAGCGGTCAGATAAACCGCCGGCTTGATCAAAGAGCCGATCGGTCGCACCGCGTCCAACGCACGGTTAAAACCGGCAAAACTCGCCTGACGGCTGCCGATCATGGCCTGGACCTCACCGGTTTCCGGGTTGGTCACGACCATCGCGGCTTCCACGTCATCGGAACCCTTGCGCCCGGCCAGGCGCTTGAACGTGTCGTTGACCGAGGCTTCGGCTTTCATCTGCAGGATCGGGTCGAAACTGGTGAAGATTCGCAGCCCTTCTTCGGTCAAGTCTTCGTCGCGG
>NZ_JBFTMK010000698.1:0-2179 GCF_056396965.1 Pseudomonas sp. 05N434 | reverse complement strand
ATGATGTGCTGGCTCAGTTGGGCCTGCGTGTTCAGCATGGCTTGCGCGCGTTCACCGCCAAAGAGCAGAAATCCCTGCGGGCAGTGGCCGAGGGCTTCCGGCCGAACCCGGCATTTGATGCCTTGTCGGTGTTGACTGAGCTGGGCATCGGCGAGGCGTTGGTCGGCACCTTGCAGGACAAGGGCACGCCGGAGATGGTCCAGCGTGTACTGGTCGCACCGCCGCAATCGCGGATCGGTCCGCTGACCGAGACTGAGCGCACGGTGCTGATTGCCGGTTCGCCGTTTAAAGGGCGATATGACAAACCGGTTGATCGCGAATCGGCCTATGAAGTGCTGATGGGGCGCAAGGGGTTGGCGCCGGGGCCTGAAACCGCGCCGGGCAAACCTGCCCCCGAAGAGCCGAGTTTCACCGAACAGGCTGGGGAATTCCTCGGTACGGCCGCAGGACAGGCGCTTAAATCGGCGATGCGACAGGCGGCCAATCAATTGGGCCGACAACTGGTACGCGGGTTGATGGGGTCATTGCTTGGGGGCAGTAAGCGCCGCTAGCGAGTGTACGCAGTCAAAATGTGGGAGYGGCGGTGTGGCGCTCCCACATTAAATTTGAGTCAGGATTTAGGTTTTGCGTGCGCCGCAAGGCGCTCCAGCGCCGCCCTTAGATTCGGGTCGGTAATCCCGTCAGCCGTCGCCTGAATGGTCGCCGCGGCATCCGTCGACAAATCCATGGTATGCCCAGCCGCTCCTTGCTGAACGGTCGGTGGCTGCACCTTGAACAGGATCCGCGTCAGGCTGGCGAACTCGTCGAACAGCTGTAACTGGCGTTGCAGACGCTTTTGTTGATAACGCAGGCGGGTGGCCCAGTGACCGTCGGTGACAATCAGCAATAAACTGCCTTCGCGCCACGACGCCACATGGCAATGCTCGCGGGCGGCCGGTTGCAGCTGGCTTTCCACCAGACGTTGCAAATGACCCAGGCGTTGAGCGTGGCCAAAGATGGCTTTCAGCGGTTTGGCTTCGCGAAGCAGAACGGCGGGTGCTCTGGCCGTGAGAGGGCGAAATGCCATGATCGAACACCTGAAGTAACAGAACGGCCATGGTAACAGAAAGCACCCGCTGGTCCCGACCCATTGCTTTACGAGCGCTTTACCCATTAAATCAACGAGTAACTTGTACCCTCAATGGGTTGAAGTTCAGTAAAAAGCCCTTATTTTAAGTGAGCCCCGTCACAGCGCAGTGCATGCATCGTGGAACAACGCCACTTTCCTCACCATCGTTTCCGGGTAGAATGCTCGTTCGCATGCGGCCATGAGGGCTGCACGGGCGACTCACGGGGCCGCCCTCCATCCCTTTAGTGTGGAAGATCCTGCCGATATGTTTGCGCCTTTGTTAAAGAAACTTTTTGGAAGCAAGAACGAGCGTGAAGTCAAACGCATGCTCAAGACGGTGCAGCTCGTCAATGCCTTCGAAGAGCAAATGGTGGCCCTTTCGGACGATCAATTGCGTGCCAAGACCAACGAGTTCAAGGCCCGCCTCGCCAAAGGGGAAACCCTCGACAAGCTGCTGCCAGAAGCCTTTGCGGTCGCCCGCGAAGCCGGTAAGCGCGTCATGGGTATGCGCCACTTCGATGTCCAGCTGATCGGCGGCATGACCTTGCATGAAGGCATGATCGCGGAAATGCGTACCGGTGAAGGCAAGACCCTGGTGGCAACACTGGGCGTTTACCTCAACGCGCTGTCCGGCAAGGGCGTGCACGTTGTGACGGTGAACGACTACCTGGCCCGTCGTGACGCCAACTGGATGCGTCCGCTCTACGAATTCCTTGGCATGACGGTCGGCGTGGTCACGCCATTCCAGCCGCCGGAAGAGAAGCGCGCCGCTTACGCCGCCGACATCACCTACGGCACCAACAACGAATTCGGTTTCGACTACTTGCGCGACAACATGGCGTTCAGCATGGAAGAAAAATTCCAGCGCGAACTCAATTTTGCCGTGATCGACGAAGTCGACTCCATCCTCATCGACGAAGCCCGTACCCCGCTGATCATCTCCGGTCAGGCCGAGGACAGCTCCAAGCTGTACATCGAGATCAACAAACTGATCCCGCAGCTTGAATTGCACATCGAGGAAGTCGAAGGGGAAGTCACCAAGGCCGGCCATTACACCATCGACGAGAAGAC
>NZ_JBFTMK010000697.1:0-2191 GCF_056396965.1 Pseudomonas sp. 05N434 | reverse complement strand
CGATGACGCTGGTGCTGGTGTTGCTATTGAGCAAGATCGGCAGCGCGACCATTTCCCGTTTGTCGATCCTCCTGGCGATGGTCATCGGCACGGTCATCGCTGTGTTCCTCGGCATGGCGGATTTCTCGTCCGTTACCCAAGGACCGATGTTCGGCTTTCCGGCGCCGTTCCATTTCGGCATGCCGACCTTCCACTTCGCCGCGATCCTGTCGATGTGCATCGTGATCATGGTGACCCTGGTGGAAACCTCGGCCGATATCCTCGCCGTCGGTGAAATCATCGGCACCAAGGTCGACTCAAAACGCCTGGGCAACGGTTTGCGTGCAGACATGCTGTCGAGCATGATCGCGCCAATCTTCGGCTCCTTCACTCAGAGCGCCTTCGCCCAGAACGTCGGGCTGGTGGCGGTCACCGGGATCAAGAGCCGTTTCGTGGTGGCCACCGGTGGTGTGTTTCTGGTGGTGCTTGGGTTGCTGCCGTTCATGGGACGGGTCATCGCCGCCGTGCCAACCTCCGTACTTGGTGGCGCCGGCATCGTGCTGTTCGGTACCGTCGCCGCCAGCGGCATTCGGACGCTGTCCAAGGTCGACTACCGCAACAACGTCAACCTGATCATCGTCGCCACTTCCATCGGTTTCGGCATGATCCCCATCGCCGCCCCGAACTTCTACGACCACTTTCCCAGCTGGTTCTCGACGATCTTCCACTCGGGCATCAGCTCCTCGGCGATCATGGCCATCGTGCTGAACCTGACCTTCAACCACCTCACGGCCGGCAACTCGGACCAGCAATCGGTATTTGCCGCCGGTACTGAACGAGTCCTGCGTTATCAAGACCTGGCGGCGCTGCGGGAAGGGGACTACTTCAGCGAAGGTAAACTGCGCGACTGCGACGGGAATGAGATTCCGGTGGTGGAGATGGACCATGGGCACGCCGATTTACGGGCGGTGCATGCGAAAAGCAGTGAGCATGTCTAAAGATAGATAGTCAAAAGATTGCGGTCTGCGATCTTTTGACTTTATGGCAAGCACAAAAAAGCCCCTGAATCTTTCGATTCAGGGGCTTTTCGGTTTTGCTGTCTGGCTCCACGACCTGGACTCGAACCAGGGACCCAGTGATTAACAGTCACTTGCTCTACCAACTGAGCTATCGCGGAATGGCGTGTATGTTACTGATTCAAAAAGAGAAGTCAAGCCTCTGTTGGCAATTTGATGTTTTCATCGGATCAGAGGGAGGTTTATCGGCCATCGGCGGTTACCAGAAGCGCGGGAGAGGTCTACCATGGCTGCCCGGAAGTGGTGACACGCGCTGCCGGCCCTCAGCCGAAAAGGTATGCGCCATGAATCACCCAGCCTTCACACCCCGAAACAGTGGGGTGTTCCCATGAGCATCGCTCAGATCAGCTTGCCCAAAGGTGTCGGCCCGCACGCCGAGAAACTGTTCGACGCAATCACTCAGGCCAGCACCGCTGAAGAACTGAACCGCGCAGGCGGCAAGGCCGAAGGTTTTGTCCTGGGCCTGGAAAGCACCAAGGCGATCAAAAGTCAGGTGGCCGAGTCGCTTTATGTCGCCTATGACGACGCGGCCAGCCAGCGTGCGAGCGAATTGGCCTAACCGCCAAAAGTGATAGTGCCGAGCATCAGCTTGGCATACAGCATCGTGGCGGCCAGTTGCACCAGCCACAAGGCCAGGCCGCCAAGGAACACGCCCGCGGCCACTTGCAGCACCAGGTTATTACCGCGTTTGGCCGAGGAGCGGGGCACGAAGTGGTCCAGTTCATCGCGGTCGGCGCGTAGGTCGTCGTTTTTCATGTGGGTTCTCGCAAGAATTCTCGGGTGTACATAAAGCCTGTGGGAGTTTAAAGGGCGCAGCGGCTGCTTTGAGATTTATCTGAGGCCAATAAAAAACGGGAAGCCATTTTGGCTTCCCGTTTTCATGTCACGCGACGACTCAGATCACCTGAACGATGGCCTTGGTCACGGCGTCGATGTTGCTCTGGTTCAGCGCGGCAACGCAGATGCGGCCGGTGTCCAGGGCGTAGATGCCGAACTCGTTGCGCAGACGGGTCACTTGCTCAACCGTCAGGCCGGAGTAGGAGAACATGCCGCGCTGGCGACCGACGAAGCTGAAATCGCGCTGTGGAGCGTTTTTCGCCAGCAGGTCGACCATCTGGGTGCGCATGCCGCGAATC
>NZ_JBFTMK010000696.1:0-2200 GCF_056396965.1 Pseudomonas sp. 05N434 | reverse complement strand
GGGACATAGAGACCACCATTTTCGGCGAGCCCCGACAGAACCACACTGCGAAAATCAGCACGCATGTCGCCGCCGCGAGTGCTTACATAATCCATGGCAACTCCAAATCAGTTTTACAAAAGGCGATGGGCTTGCGCCACCAGCCAGGTAGAAAAATGTGCGGCATCAGGCGATAGCACTTCGTTCTGTTCGTGCACCAGATAAAAGGATTCGCTTGCCTCGATTCGGTGATTGAATGGTGCAACCAATTGCCCACTCTTAAGCAAATCCTCGACCACCGAAGACCGTGCCAGCGCAACGCCCTGCCCCAATTCGGCCATGCGGATGGTGGAAATCAGCGTGTCAAACTGAAGGCCACGGGAGTAGTCGACGTCGTCTGCTCCAACTCGCTTCAACCAGTAACCCCAACCTTCTTCGTACCCCAACACGTGAAGCAGTGAATGGTTCATCAAGTCGCGAGGCTCATGTATGGGTGAACTGGCCATGAGCGTTGGGGAGCAAACAGGCTGAAGGATGTCCCAAGTCAATCGCTGAGCTTGCAAGCCCGACCACTCACCGCATCCCCAGCGAATCTCCAGGTCATCCTCGCCGTCCGGTTCTTTCACCCAAATATTGCTGATATATCGAATATCAATCTGGGGATACTCCCGACAAAAATCTGCGAGTCGGGGGGCCAACCAATAGTGAAGAAAGGAAAGGCTGCCACGCACCTTCAAATGTCTTCGATTGCGCTGGCCGAAAATCTCGTTTGTGCCGACTGCAAGGCGACTGATCGCGTCTTGTACGACAGGCAGGTACGACTGCCCTTCCTCGGTCAAGCCAAGTCCTCGAGGTAAGCGCTTGAACAGCGCCACACCGAGGTGACTTTCTAACTGACGGATCTGCTGACTCACAGCCCCTTGAGTCAAATGGAGTTCTTCCGCCGCGTGGGTAAAATTTAAACAACGCGCCGATACTTCGAATGCCCTCAACCAGTTCAAGGGTGGTAGTGACTTTTGACTCATCGGCGCAACCTCATCAGGGCTTTAACTATGCTCAATCATTGCCTGAGAAATTCACGCGGTGCCAGAGGAATGAACAGCGGCGGCTAAAGCCAACCGCTCTGCTCTCTTGTTTCGAGTGACCCAGTAGACGAAATAACACCACGCGATAAAGGGCAGTCCGAAGTAAAGTGCCACTCGCTGCTCAGGATCAAAAGCGATACCCACACAGGCCAGCAAGCAACACAACAGCGCACCGATAGGCACCCATGGATAGCCGCGTACACGGAAATGCAGGTCTTCAACTCGTCCGCCATTAGCAACGTATTGACGACGGAACGCGATCTGGCTGGCAGCAATGCTCATCCACACGACTACGACCGCCAGACCGGAAATGGACACCAAGGCCAAGTAAACCGTATCAGGGGCAAACACACTGCTGAGCAGAGAAGCCACTGCGCCCGCCATACTAAGCACGATGGCGTTCACCGGTGTGCCACGACTGGAGAGCCTGGCGTAGCGCTTAGGCATATGTCCTTGATCGCTCAATGTCCACAGCATGCGCGATGCTGCATACAGCCCCGAGTTAGCGGCGGAAATCAGTGCCGTAAGAATGACGAAGTTCATAATGTCGGCAGAGTATGGGATGCCAATCAGCTCAAACACCATGACGAACGGACTTTCTACAAGCCCCGCTTGCTCTCGTGGCAGTAACGTCGCAAGGACGAAAATGGTCCCCACGAAGAACAGCGCCAAACGTACCACTGTCGTGCGGATTGCCTTGGGCACGCTCGTTTGTGGATCTTGCGCTTCACCTGCCGCAATCCCGATCAGCTCAGTTCCCGAAAAGGCGAAGGAAACAGCCAGGAGGGTCATTGCAATGGGTAAAAACCCGGTGGGAAAAAGCCCCTCACGTGTGAAGTTGGAAAGTCCCGCACCCTGCAAACTCTGTACTTGAATAAGACCGAAAATTGCCGCTCCGCCGATCACAATGAATGTGATAACGGTCAGCACCTTAATCAGCGAAAGCCAAAACTCAGTCTCCGCAAACCACCGAACGGAGACAACATTGCTTGAGAACACTGCGATGGCAAATAGCGCGCTCCAAATCCAGACGGGTGTATCAGGGAACCACCGAACCATCAGTATGCCCGCAGCTGTGAACTCTGAACCGATAGCTACTGCCCAAGTGAGCCAGTAAAGCCAGGCCACTGTATAGC
>NZ_JBFTMK010000695.1:0-2201 GCF_056396965.1 Pseudomonas sp. 05N434 | reverse complement strand
GTCCTTGCCCAGCAACACGTCCACCAGATGGCCGACGCCATAACGCTGACCGGTGCGGTAGATCGCCGACAGCGCCTGGCGGGCCGGCTCGGTGGCGTCCCAGGTCTGCACGCCGTCGACACAGTTGTCGCAGTGGCCGCAGGGCTCGGGCATGTCTTCGTCGAAGTACGCCAGCAGGGTCTGGCGGCGGCAGCGGGTTTCCTCACAGAGCGAGAGCATGGCGTCGAGTTTGTGCTGCTCCAGACGCTTGTGGCGTTCGTCGCCTTCGGAGTTTTGCAGCATCTGCTTGAGCATCACCACGTCTTGCAGGCCGTACGCCATCCAGGCATCCGCCGGCAGACCGTCACGACCGCCGCGACCGGTTTCCTGGTAATACGCCTCAAGGGACTTCGGCAAGTCGAGGTGAGCCACAAAACGCACGTTGGGCTTGTCGATGCCCATGCCGAACGCCACGGTGGCGACCATGATCAGGCCTTCCTCGTTGAGGAAGCGCTTCTGGTGATGCGCCCGGGTTTCGTTGGCCAGACCGGCGTGGTACGGCAGCGCCGGGAAGCCTTGCTCACTGAGGAACACCGCCACTTCGTCGACCTTTTTGCGCGACAGGCAGTAGACGATACCGGCATCGCTGCGCCGCTCGGCGAGGAACGCCAGCAACTGCTTGCGCGGCTGCTCCTTGGGCACGATGCGATAGAAAATATTCGGGCGGTCGAAACTCGACAGGAAACGCTCGGCATCCTGCAAATGCAGACGATCGACGATTTCTTCCCGGGTGCGCTTGTCGGCGGTGGCGGTCAGGGCGATGCGCGGGACGTTGGGGAACAATTCCGCCAACTGGCCCAGTTGCAGGTATTCGCGACGGAAGTCGTGGCCCCATTGGGACACGCAGTGCGCTTCGTCGATGGCGAACAGGGCGATTTCGAGGCTTTGCAGGAAGGCCAGCATCCGTGGCTGCACCAGGCGTTCGGGCGCCAGGTAGAGCATTTTCACCTCGCCGCGCTTGATCCGTGCAGCAAGATCACGCTGCTGCTCGGCGCTCAGGGTGGAGTTCAACGACGCCGCGGCGACGCCCAGCTCTTCGAGGGTGGCGACCTGATCGTCCATCAGCGCGATCAGCGGCGACACCACCACCGCCAGGCCTTCGCGCAGCAGCGCCGGCACCTGGAAGCACAAGGACTTGCCGCCCCCGGTAGGCATCAGCACCAGGGCGTCGCCGCCACTGGCCACGCGCTCAATGATTGCACCCTGACGGCCACGGAAACTGTCGTAGCCGAAGATGTCCTTGAGGACGCGTTGAGCCTGTTCGAGCATAAAAACTCCAAAAATCACCGAAACATCCCTGCAAGGCTGGTTCAGAACCACGAAAGCTGCACAAACAAATCGTAAGTGCGCATTGCATGACGCTGCATATTTCAGCCGTGACGCCAGCAGGGCATCACAAAACGCGCGAGTATACCCGAGCCCTCCCTTGCAAAGGGCGCCGCTGATAAGACGCACACAAGCCAACCGCGGGAGCAAATATGCCGCGCGGCTGGCCTGAGCGCTCAAGAAGGCCTAGAATTCCCGCATCGTATATTCCCCAAGGTAGCCCTTTAATGTCCTTCGCTGAGCAACTAACCCGCCTGCAAGTCTTCCTCGACGCCGACGAGCTGCATGACGAGGCGCTGGACTACGTGGCCGCCCACGGCTACCTCACTGCGCTGTCGATCTGCTCCGAAAGCGTTCCCGACCGTGAGTGGATCGACGCGCTGTTCGCCGAAGAGCCGCATTACGCCGACGACACCGAGCGTGAAGCGATCGAATCCACCCTGGTGCTGCTCAAGGCTCACATCGCCCGCCAACTGGCGTCCGACGAAGAGTTCGAGCTGCCATGCGACCTCGACCTGGGCGATGACCCGGACGATTCCGACCTGCGCGGCTGGTGCATCGGTTTCATGGAAGGCGTGTTCCTGCGCGAAGCCGCCTGGTTCGAAACTGCCGAAGACGAAGTCAGTGAAATGCTGCTGCCGATCATGGTCGGTTCGGGTCTGTTCGACGAACAGCCTGAGTTCTCCGACATCGCGGCCGACGCCAACCTGATGGACGACATGATCGTGCAAATCCCGGAAGCCCTGACCGCGCTRTACTTGCTGTGCAACGCGCCAGACGAAAAACCGGCGATCCTCAAGCCACGTCACCACTAAGGTTTTGCCTCTGGACAACCC
>NZ_JBFTMK010000694.1:0-2208 GCF_056396965.1 Pseudomonas sp. 05N434 | reverse complement strand
ATGCATAAACCGCTGGTGACGCACATCCATAGAGCAATTAAATACTGTCCCCGAAACTTGAATACAGTTATGTTACTCACTATGCGATCACTCCTAATGTATATAATGACCACTGCTTGTTTGCCTTGGCAGTGCATTGATCTCGCAGAGCGAAATCCATTCATAGCCACTGGATCCATTGCACTACCAATCATTCCTATAAACCAGGCACATGCTCAGGTAGTGCACGCTGCGCATGCTCAGTTACTGGTACTTAGCGGGCTGAAATCTGGAGCGGGGATGCCAGGGGAGGTAGGGGAGAAAAGCAGAGTGCTTTGTATCAATGCATTGGCGAATACTCAGCATTTGCTGCCGAGGCTTTAGACCTGAAGCCACCATAAGCACCTCCCTGTGAACCGGAGCCACATTGGGCTCGTCGTACACGTCGTATGCACAGCGGTTGGAACACGTGCGTGTTCACGATGGGGTCTTCATTCCATGACCTTGGGGGAGATCGAACGTCCACGATCCCGAGCATCCAGCACGAGATGACAGTAGTACAGGGTTTGAGAACTTGCCAACGGGAGCCCGGAAATCGACCAGCAGGAATGGTTCTTCTGCAATTGGGTCGATGGTGCGAGGGTTGTTGAAGGAAGCCTGATTCCTTGCTGGGTATGCAAGCAGTTCCTCTATTTAGCTACTTGCGCGATTGGCGATCGGTACAGATTGGGTCACGCAACTCAAGACGCTACTGATCGAGCACGCCGGCGTAGTCGTGTGGGTCAACTCTGCCGCCTAATGCCTTGCAAGCACGAAGCCCGACGTTTTCAATCGCGAAGGTGTATTCGGGCATGCCCCATTCATCGAGGCCTGCGCGGTACAGAGGTAGCCGTCGCTGGCCTCAAGCAGTTGTGCTTCATTGATGAGGACACCGCCTCGTCTGGATAGTTGTGCCAGACTTCCTGTAAAGCAGTTGATCGCTAAAGGTGCGAAACGAATGACTTCATTCAGGTTCATAGGGCGCTCTCGCTCGCCGGATGAGGATCGGCGTGAAGACGGTTTTCGGCCCCTCGAATGGCTTTGGCGATTCGCCAGAAATAAATTGCGCCAATCGAAAATTCGAACACCGAACCGATGACCCAGCATGTCATCAGCGACGACGGCACATCGCGATTGCTCATTGCGACGTAATAGATCAACGGAATGCTTATAAACCACATCAGAACCAGGCGCACGACCAGCGAAAATCTGGCCATGCCAATACTCTCCAAGACGGCTGCACCCGTCATAGAGAAGACAAAGGCGGCGGAGAATGTCCACAGTACGCGTTGTGTATCGATGGCCAGGGCGACGATCTCCGGGTTGTGCCCCAAGTCGCCGAAAGCCTTGAGCAAGACCTGTGGCAAAGTGATTTGAACGGTGGAAACCAGCAGAACGTAGAACAGCTCGATGGTCACGGTCACCCGTAGGATCGTTGCCAACTCAGTGTATTGCTCCTTGCCCACTGCAGTGGCGCACAGAATGCTGCAACCAATACCCAAACCGATGATCGGGATGATGCCCAGGTAATTGATCGTCAGATTGACGTTGTTTGCCGCTAGCGCGCTAGAGCCCAGTACCGCGACTATCCAGATGAATGCAGTGTTGCCGAGCTGATCCACTCCGGCGGATAAGCCACTGGGAACACCTCTACGCAGCCGGAAAAACAGCCGAGGCAGTAGGCGCTCGCTACGGGCAATGAAGATGTTCATCAACTCAAGCCAGATTTCTCGAGGCAGCATTACTGCGTAGCACGTCAGCATGGACAGAGTGCCRATCAATGTACCGATAGCGGCTCCGGCCATTCCCATTTCGGGCAGCCCGAACTTTCCGAAGACCAGGCCGACGGTGAAGATTGAGTCGACTACTTGACCAACGATGCCGACCATGAGCGTTTCGCGGGTTCGACCCACACCGTTGAAGTATGAGGACAGCGCTGTGTCGATCGTCATTACGCCGCCGAAGATCGCCGCCCAGAGCATGTACTGCGATTCGAGGCTGACAATCTGCGGTGGGCGGGAGCTGAGCTGTGGGATCATCGCGATCAACGGGGCGGCGACAAACAGCAGGGCACCGCAGGCAATACCAAGGAGCAGCCCCAGTGCGGCTTCATTCCAAGCCTCGCTGAGCCCCGATCGACCATTCGCCTGTGCAATAAAGGAACGTGACACGCCTACGGTGCTACAGAAG
>NZ_JBFTMK010000693.1:0-2210 GCF_056396965.1 Pseudomonas sp. 05N434 | reverse complement strand
GCCGAACGCAGCCTCGCGAGCTCGACAGCTGCTACAAAAAAGCGCGTCGCGGCTATCGATGCATCTGAGCCGATGTTAAAAAATGTTATTTTAAAAAAATACTTCACATAATCTGTTCATTGGTGGATTATCTGCTCAACCCGTGTCAAGCAGCTCGTAGCTGCCATTGTGTTGGGCGATCCGCTGGCCATGCCGCCGGTGCCCATCTCTACATCGCGGCCCGCCGCCTGCGCTTTGTCGGCGTGGAACAGGCCGTTGCTTCCCTCAGGAGTACCCCATGAATAACAAGAATGTCGGTGTTGTCGGTCTGGGCGCGATGGGGTTGGGCATTGCCCGCTCACTGTTGCGCAGTGGTTTCAATGTGCATGCCTGTGATGTGCGTGCGCAGGTGACTGAACAGTTTGCCGGGGAGGGCGGCGTGGCGTGCTCTTCGCCCGCGCAGATGGCCGCGGCGTGCGACGTGATCATTACCGTGGTGGTGAACGCCGAGCAGACCGAAACCGTATTGTTTGGCGAGGGTGGCGCCGTCGCTGCGTTGCGCCCGGGCAGCCTGGTGATCGGTTGTGCCACCGTGGCCCCGACCTACGCTGTCGACCTGGGCCAGCGCCTGACCGCCCAGGGCTTGCTGTATCTGGATGCCCCGATCTCCGGTGGCGCAGCCAAGGCGGCTGCCGGTGAAATGACCATGATGACGTCCGGCCCGGCCGACGCTTACGCCAAGGCCGAAGCCGTCCTGGCAGGCATGGCCGGCAAGGTTTATCGCCTGGGCGACAGCCATGGCCTGGGTTCGAAGGTCAAGATCATCAACCAGTTGCTCGCCGGTGTGCACATCGCGGCCTCTGCCGAAGCCATGGCGCTGGGCCTGCGTGAAGGGGTCGATGCCGACGCGCTTTACGAAGTGATCACCCACAGCGCCGGTAATTCCTGGATGTTCGAAAACCGCGTGCCGCACATTCTCAAGGCTGATTACACGCCATTGTCCGCGGTGGATATTTTCGTCAAGGACCTGGGCCTGGTGCTGGATACCGCACGGGCCAGCAAATTCCCGCTGCCGCTGTCGGCCACCGCCCACCAGATGTTCATGCAGGCTTCCAGTGCCGGCTTCGGGCGTGAGGACGACTCGGCAGTAATCAAGATTTTCCCCGGCATCGAGTTGCCGACTGCCAAGACCGAGCCGGTTTGAGGAACACCCAATGAACACTACCCCTGCACGCCCATTGCTGGGCTGCATCGCCGACGATTTCACCGGTGCCACGGACCTGGCCAACATGCTGGTGCGCGGCGGTATGCGCACCGTGCAAAGCATTGGCATTCCGAGCAGCGAAGTGGCGGCCGGGCTCGATGCCGATGCGATCGTCATCGCCCTCAAGTCACGCACCATTCCAGTCGCCGAAGCGGTCGAGCAATCCCTTGCCGCGCTGGCCTGGTTGCGTGAGCAAGGCTGCGAGCAGATTTTCTTCAAGTACTGCTCGACGTTCGATTCCACCGCGGCCGGCAATATCGGCCAGGTCAGTGAAGCACTGCTGGCGGCGCTGGGCAGCGACTTCACCCTGGCGTGCCCGGCGTTCCCGGAGAATGGCCGGACGATCTTTCGCGGTCACTTGTTCGTCCAGGATCAACTGCTCAGCGAGTCGGGCATGCAGCATCACCCGCTGACGCCGATGACCGATGCCAACCTGGTGCGGGTGCTGCAGTCGCAGACCCGTCTGAACGTCGGCCTGTTGCGCTACGACACCATTGCCCAAGGCGCCGAAAAGGTACGCGGGCGCATCGCCGAACTGCGGGCTCAAGGTATCGGTATGGCGATTGCCGATGCCTTGTCGGACCAGGATCTGTACACCCTCGGCACCGCCTGCGCCGACTTGCCGTTGTTGACTGGCGGCTCGGGGCTGGCCCTGGGCTTGCCGGAAAACTTCCGTCGCGCCGGTAAATTGCGCGACCTCGATGCCTCGAAACTCCCGGCGGTGGCCGGTGGTGAAGTGGTGTTGGCCGGTAGCGCTTCGATCGCCACCAATGGCCAAGTCGCAGCCTGGCTCGAAGCCGGTCGACCCGCGTTGCGGATTGATCCGTTGGCCCTGGCGGCTGRCGAACCCGTGGTGGCCCAGGCTCTGGCCTTCGCCAAGAACAATGAACAAACCGTATTGATCTACGCCACCAGCGCACCGGACGAGGTCGAGGCCGTCCGGTGCGCTGGTGGCGTAGATCAATAC
>NZ_JBFTMK010000692.1:0-2212 GCF_056396965.1 Pseudomonas sp. 05N434 | reverse complement strand
ATATTCGCATGTCCGGGGCTCAGACCTCGGGCAGGATGCGAGCAGCCATGCCCATCTTTAGCGCACACAATAAGGTCTGCGCAGTAGCGCTCAGTGATTCTGGAACGTTTTCAATCCTCGTTGTACGGCGGGCCTGGCTTCGATCGCGTCGAACCAGYGTGATAAGCGTGAAAGCACTGCCCAATCCAGCCGATCACGAAATGATGCCGCAATGGTGAAAGCGGAGATGTCCGCCATGGAGAACTGATCTCCGGCCATAAAGTCGTCGGTAAGAAACCGTTCTGCGTAGACGAGTTGTTCAATGACGCGTTGATCGATAACTGTGGCCGCATCATTAAATCCTGCCTGGCGCAGGGAAAATGCAGCATGACTGGGCCCGATGACGTCCGTTACGAAAAAGAAATAACGATCAAACACCCGGTCGCGTTTTGGTCCACGATGCGCTGGTGCGAGCCGACCCGGAGCTTTTGCATCAGCGAACTGAATGATTGCGTTCGATTGGTTAATGACCAGCGGGGGTGTCGATGAATGGTCGACCAGGGTTGGGACTTTTCCTGCCGGATTAAGCGCCAGGTACGACAAGTCGCGTTGCTCATTCGCCTGCAAGTTCAGTCTTCGTGCGGTGTAGGGGATACCTGCTTCCTCCAAGGCTATTGCAGCCCTCAGACTGTTGCCGGTAGGCGCGCCATACAGCTCTATTTTCGGGCTCATCAGACACTCCCTGAAAATGAATGGATGATTATTGGATGCTAAGTGAAAAGCGGCATACGCGCCTGTCTACAAGGAGTACGCACAACGTTTCGCGTCAGTTAACCAGTCCGCTTAGGTATGCCCATTCGACGAGCATGGCCAAGTAGAATGTGTACGCCGCTCAGCACTAATGTGACTTGTGATGGTCAATACACCCCGCGCGACCGTCAGCGGTCGTACTGCCTGGCGCCGACCGGATCCGCATCGGCAATTTGATCAAGGACAGTGAAAGCATGCTCACCGCAATATAATCCGCAACCGCTTCTACCTGGTTTCGTAAATCGGGACTCGTCGTACGTTTACCCCTCAATCCAATTCGAAGATTTAAAGCATGCACCTACGCAAAATTGCAGTTGGGCTGTCGGCCCTTGTTTTGCTCTCGACCGGGGCACAAGCCCGCAGTCTGCTGGATTTCATCAAGCCGCCCACCCAGCATCAGCAACAAACCTCCCACTCGGGCTCGATCAGCCAGAGCGCGGCGCTGGAACTCTATTCAAACAAACAGAAACAGGCATCGTTTGACGGCTGCGCGGATCTGTTCCCGGCCGCGAAACCGATCAACATGGCCACTGTGCCTGCCACAATGAAACCCTTGGCCCTGTGTTCCGATAACTTCGCGGTGCTGTACTCGCAAACCAGCAAGACACCGCTGGTAGTGGTCGAACGCCTTAATGCCGCCCAGCTGCAGGATGCCAAAGGGGAGGAGCGCACCAACCAGTTCTATCCGGACCCACGCATTCCCAAGAGTGGGCGGGCAGAGTTGAGCGACTACCGTAGCCAACATCCGGCCGTGGACCGTGGCCATCAATCCCCGGCAGCCGATGCACCGAACCCCAATGCAATGGCCCAATCCTTTGCGCTGTCGAACATGGTGCCGCAAGACCCAACCAACAACCGGAAGATCTGGAGTAAGGTCGAGTCCGATGTCAGAAAGTTTGCCAAACGAGCCGATGGCAATGTCTTTGTCTTTACCGGCCCGCTCTTTGATTCAGGCCACGGCACCGTCGGCGACAACAAGGTCTGGGTGCCGACCCGCCTGTTCAAACTGGTTTACGACGCATCGTCCAAGCGTGCCTGGGCTTACGTACTGCCCAACGCTGAAACCCGCATCGAGAAACCGATGGACTATGACGCTTTCGTGAAGAGTACCGGGCTCAACTTGCTGGGAAATCTACCGGTCACAGGTTCCGTGGGGCGCTCTTGATGGCTTGATTGATTAATCCGTAGCAGCTGTCGAGCCGGGGCGAGGCTGCGTTCGGCTGCGCAGCAGTCGTAAAACCAGAACTTACGGTGTATCAGGCAGACCGCGTCAGCCGGATTCACGACTGCTTCGCAGCCGAACGCAGCCTCGCAGGCTCGGCAGCTGCTACAGAGAGTGTGTCGCGGCTAACGCGCCGCCCAGGCATTGAAGTGTTCTTCCAACTCCTCGCCGTGGTCCACCCAGAACTCCGCATCTACCGAC
>NZ_JBFTMK010000691.1:0-2229 GCF_056396965.1 Pseudomonas sp. 05N434 | reverse complement strand
GAACGTGACCGAACAGCCACGTCAGAAATCTAGAGATGGATTGTAAGAGTTTTCCTTTTGTGCGGTAGGTTTTTCACTGATTTTCGCTCGACAGGTGGCTGCTCGTACCTAGGGCTCGACGTGCTGGGGGAAGATGGCTCTGCAGCTTGATAATTTCCTGTTGTATAGATTTTCTGGATTTTTTATATGTGCCAGGATCTATAAAAGTGTTTTCTGGCGTGGAGAGCATCCATAGATCTCGGAAACTTGTGCAATAAATATGTTCTGCCCGCCATAGCTTGGGTGTCTTACGCGCAATACCGGTATGGAATTTGTAATTCGGCTTGCAGAAGCGGCAGCATCGTTTCCTATAGCTACAATGCGTGACGGATTCAGCAGGCGAATTAGCTCTTTTAGTAACTCCTCACCGATTTTTCTTTCTAGAGTATTGTGCTGTCGATTTGTAAACTGTTCGCCCGCTGCGTGCGGATGAAGAGGAAAAACATTCCAGAGGAATATTTGTGCATCTACTTGGTCTAACATGTTCCAAATAACTGCAGCTGTCCGTTCCGTGACAGCGTTCCCAATGGTAGGTCTTTCGGCGAATAGATTGAACCGTTTGGCATGGTTTTCAATGTGCGCGTCATCAGTCAATGCTAGACCTGTACGGCGGCCGCCGCGATAACCAAGATCCCGTCCGATCCATATGGCATCGATAGGGCGGCTTGTTGCGCTGTATATTATGTTGGATAGCGTTTGGGCACGAAGGCTGGGTGCTTCTATACTGTCATGTATTTCGCAGCGATCTGAATACGGGTTGAAGCAATTTTCTAGGTGCAATTTAACGATTGTTTCAACAAAAGGGTGTAGCTTCATATGTTCTACTCTAGTGGTTCATATCGTATGGTACGCAGTGAGCGATCACCAATGATCCAGCCTCCTTGAGTCGCTTTCACTTGGCGGAAGACGCTGTACCCTTCTAATATCGCCTTTTCCCAAAGTTTTAAAGGGCAACGTTCTACTTCGTAACCGCTTACAAATTCCCCAATGATTTTCAACATGCCAAGTGAGATTTTATCTTGGTTTTCAAAAAAGTTTAGTTCTTTGGCTCTTGAAAAGATCCAGGCAGTCAAACCTTCTTCAACAACGATTGCTCGTCCGCTATCTTGCTCCTCGTCGTACTCAGGGTTGCTTTTTCGCTTGTGTTTTATCAATGAGCGGACTACTGGCGACCAATGGAGAATGGCTGCGTATGCAAGATGAAATACATCATGAAAGCGGTATCCATCGTGGTCGGATATATTGTCTGTCAAAGGATCTCCGATGAAAACTCCATTCCATTGGAGATAGCTTCTGCTGCTTTCACGTTGATTAATACGGATTTTAAAGTCGCGCGGAAGTTGCTCGTCAAACGAAAAATTTGAATCGAAGTCGATTAAGTCAGCAGGGTTTGGATCTAGAAATGCTCCGCGAGCTTTGCGTAGGTTTGCTCTAGCAACCTCTGAAAATACTAGCTTGGCAGCGTGAAGGGCATCAAGATAGTCTTTTGCGAAATTTACAACATTTTCTCGCGAGGGCACACTTCCCAATAATGACGCCGCAGAACGACCGAGGCGTACCAGTGAAACATCTGCAGAATCTCTTGAAGCAATTGGCATTGCTACATACGCGAAAGCACCGTCAATAACATCACTTGCTACGCCCACGGTTTGAAAGTTTTCACACTTGACTGCGTCGGAAAATATATCGCTAAGTGGAAGTTCCAAGCGTTTACAAAGCGCTGCTAAATACCAAAGTGTATCTCCAAATTCTTCTTCTGCTGCTTTTTTAAAGCCGGGGTAGGCGGACTGCTCTCGAATGTGTTTTTTTGCAGTGGACATGATTCCACCGACTTCACCATATAGACCTTGTAGTATTGGGTTGACATCTTTTAGATCGAGCACGTCAGTAAGGGCAATTTCCGTGGCATATTCGGAAAGTAAGAGAGAACCTTCTTTTTGCATGAGGCGTCACTTCCTAAGTGAGATCCATTCAAAAGGCGCCCCTTGATACCCTGTTAAATCAAGGCTGCGCACCCATGTTTCCAAGCTTTCGAAAAGTTGTGGGTCATTGAAAGTAGTAGATCCAATCCCACTTTGCACAAACGGCGTCCTCGTCGATCCACAAGGTGTTCGGGAAACTCCGGTCCTTCTCCGCCAAAATAGACGAAATCGCTGCTAATTAGTACGCGATTTGTACCAGTGACCAGTG
>NZ_JBFTMK010000690.1:0-2230 GCF_056396965.1 Pseudomonas sp. 05N434 | reverse complement strand
GTTTACCGATGCCCCGGTAGGTGAACTGTACCGAGACAATCGGATTGCCTTCGGGCAGTAACAAGGGCTCGGTCTGTCGGGGAAGCCGAGAGTCCGCCGTTGCGTTGTCGGGCAGGGGCGATGACGGCTCGCTTGCGGCGTTCAACACCAAGGAGTGCTTAACGCCGTAGTCAGGCTGAAATGTCTCGCTATGCTGCTCGAACAGCGTTTCGGTGGTCACTACCAGCGTCGGTCTGGCGATGCTGATGACGCTGTTCATTTCGAATGGCGTCAGTTTGTAGTTGAGAATGACCGGAACCGCACCGCGACCGATGATCGCCAAATAGTAAGCGATGAACTCCACCCCATTGGGTAGAACGAGCGCTACTTTGTCGCCAGGCAATACATTTAATGCTGAGAGTGCGCCATTGCACTCTTCAGCCTTTATACGCAACTCACGGTAAGTGACGGTATCTTCTTCCGCGTCCAGGTTCCTGATGGCAATGTGCTCAGGGAACGACTCTGAAAAACCGACGAACCGATGCAGAAAACCTTCTTTAGATGAAAGGCTTTTCATTTACCAACCTCTCTCAATCCTTGAATTTATGGTCAGACAAAAAAGTACTACAGAGGCAGGCTATATATAAATTGTTTCAATTAAGCATCAATGTAGTTATTTTTCCGATACCAATCCAGGGTATCGGTCAATGTTTCCGTCACGGGGCGGAACTTGCACTGCAATTCTTTCAGGCTTTTGTTGTGGCTGAAATGGGTGCGCCCTTGCTCTTGTTCCATGAGTTTGACAGTGGAAGTGCTGATGAGCACCGGCTTTTTCGTGATTCGGTAATAACCTTCATAGATCAAGGCAATTATACGCAGCATGAACAGTGGCACTTTGCGCTCCGGCGCTTTTACGCCGCTGACACTGGAGAGCGCCTGGAAAATGCTTTTCATGTCCATGTGATTGCCGGCTGCCAGGTAGCGTTCTCCGGATCGGCCGCGTGTGATCGCCGCGAGTTGATGCTCTGCTACATCCCTGGCATCGACAACGGAAAAACTTCCAGGCAGTACGCCGGGCAATTTCTGTCCGACAAAGTCGAGCAGGAACTGTCCTGATGAGGTCGGGCCGATGTCCCCAGGGCCAAACATCCAGCCAGGCAATACCATGGCAACGAACATGTCCGGATRCCGCGCCAGGAATTCCTGAACTTTCTGTTCAGACAATATTTTACTCAGGTAGTAATCGTCAGCCTCCGATTCACTGCGAGACATTGTTTCATCGATCACCTGATCTTTATCGCCCTTCAAGACGGCAATGGAGGAGGTATGGACTGCACGACGAATGCCTGCGGCATAAGCGGCCTGCAACAGGCGCTCGGTACCGGTCACGTTAGTGTCATACAGTTTCTGCCAGTGCTTTCCACCTTTGTAACTATCGCGGAAATAGGCGGCCGTATGAAACAAGGCATCACAGCCTTGCAAGGCATGGCTGAAGGCGTCGACATTGAGCATGTCGCCTTCGACAAATTCGACAGGCAGATTGCCGAACTGCTTCTTGGCTTTTTCGACGGAGCGGACCAGTGCTTTTACTTTGATGTTTCGCTTTAAAAGCGCATGAACCACATTATTGCCGAGCAGGCCTGTAGCGCCTGTAACAAAGGCATATTCCATTAAAATCCAGCTCCTGTGGGGTGGTAACCTGCTACTGCATTGAGATTGATGTCACCGCGCTCGATGCTTTGACCAGGCAGGGGGCGTCAACGGCGGCAAGTAAAAACCATTCGGTATCTGGAAATCAAGCGGTATTTAACAGTCGCCACAAGGTCGACGCCCTTGAACCCGACCTGAAACACGAAAATCCTGTGGTTTAGAGCGTTGTCGACAGCAGGCATTCACCGGGATCGGGCGGATGGAGGTCATCGCTAGACATTTTTGCCGTCCGTCGCCTGCCTTCTGGGGGGAGTCAAAAGACACCCTTGCTGACTCGATTCATCAGGGCGCGCGCGTCAGGCTGGATACCAAGGCGCCTGAACGTGCGGGGCCCAATACATGGCATTTACATGGCACTCCTTAAAAGTTTAAATGCAAAGTGATTAAGAGGGCTTAGTATAAGATATGATAGTTAAAACAGGTTTGCGCAGTGAGTGGCAGATCCGTTGCATCCAGTTACAAATAGATTTGTTTGGCCAAAGGAGCCGAAGGCGTGATTAAAAAGAGATTAGGTCGAGAAGAAAGTCAGCAAATAACAAGG
>NZ_JBFTMK010000689.1:0-4216 GCF_056396965.1 Pseudomonas sp. 05N434 | reverse complement strand
CACTCAGAACTTTCTGGGTGATCTTGTTTTAGATTTGCCCTCGACTAGCGTAGTGCCATTATGATCCGTAGATTATCTGTTGTTATGCTGGCAAGTATCAGCTTGCACGGCTGTATGTTTTCGCCTGGTCAACACATGGACACCAGTCAAATGGTCAGTGACGGCTCTCCGGAAAGTAGCCGGGTGGAGCTTATTCCTATCACGCCTAAATTGATTGCCATGGATGCCGCCACGCAAGTTCGCGAATCCGTTCCCCCAGCGTTGTTGTCCTACGTTCCAGGCGGTTATCGCGTGGGTGCCAACGACCTGTTATTTATCACGGTCTGGGATCACCCCGAGTTGACGGCGCCTTCGGGACCGCAACAGCAACTCGATGCCAACGGGCGTCTGGTGCGTCCGGACGGCACGTTGTTTTATCCCTACATCGGTAATATCCCGGCGGCCGGTAAAACCATCGAAGAGTTGCGGGCCTTTATTGCCGAGCGCTTGTCGCAATTTGTCGAAAGCCCCCAGGTCGACGTCAGCGTATTGCGCTTCGCCAGCCAGACCGTGGTGATTTCCGGTGCGGTGCTCAAGGCTGGCCAACAGCCAATCACTACCACACCGTTGAGCGTGGTGGAGGCCGTTGGCGCGGCCGGTGTGGACCCCTCGAACGCAGACCTGTCAGGCCTGACGCTGACCCGGGACGGGCGCGAATACAAGCTCGATCTGGACACCCTCAATCGCCAGGACTCACAGTTGCAAGGCGTTTACCTCAAGGGCGGCGACCGGCTGTACCTGCCCTATAACGACCAAAAGCGGATCTATGTCATGGGTGAGGTCAATTTGCCTCGCGCACTGAGCTTCAAAGGCAAGTCGATCAACCTGACCGATGCGCTGGGCACAGTGGGGGGCTTGAACCAGACCACCTCCAACGGCAATGCGGTGTACGTGATTCGCGGCGCCGACCACCTGGAAACCGAACCGGCCAAGGTGTTCCAGCTCGACGCAGAATCCCCTTCGGCCCTGGTACTGGCCACCCGTTTCGACTTGCAACCGCAAGACATCGTCTATGTCGGCCCGGCCGGCGTGACGCGCTGGAACCGTCTGATCAGTCAGCTTCTGCCTACGGCCACTGTCCTGGGGACCGGTGCCAGCTCACTTAACGATCTCAGCGAAGCCAACAGCAGATAAGGCTCAATCCCGCCGTGAAAACTTTGCCTACCTGCGCCAGTCTGACGATGGCGCTCTTGCTGTGCGGGTGTAACCCGTTGATGAAGGCCTCCTGGGACACCCTTGAAACATCTGTCGCGGGGCCTGCCTCTATCAATTTGACTCGTGCTCAGGTCGACGCTGTGCCATATCCGCAGATCCTGGTCACCACCCCCTCCAGTGAGGGCGTGATGGCCATGGCTCGTCGGCGGGGCGACCTGCAGTTCTGGGTCGCTTCCGGCAAGCAAGTGCTGCTGATGCGCGACGGCCTGGTGGTGCGCACTGTCGGGCTGGGCGTTTCCCTGGATGGCACTCGCTTCAATGAAGAGTCGCCCTTCAAACGCGGCCTTCAGCATTTGCCCGACGGCTATACCAGCACGCGCTGGATCGACATCTATAACGGCAACCGCATCGGTATCGCGGTCAACAGCCGTTTCAGTCCCCATGGCATCGAAACCATCAGCATTCTGGACAAGGATTACGCCTTGCTGCGCATCGACGAGCAGGTGGATGCACCCACCCTGAATTTCCGCGCCACCAACCGCTACTGGGTCGACCCCCAGGACGGTTTCATCCTGCGCAGCGAGCAGCATCTGACGCCGCAACTGTTTCTGAAAATCGTGCAGGTGCGCCGTGATCGGGGAGCTGCCCGGTGAAGTGTTCAAACCTTTTCTTGCTTGGTCTGCTGTTGATCGGCCCGGGCGTGGGCCAGGCGGCCGTCACGGTCAGCGGTGACGTGCGCAGCCCTGGTCAATTCGAAATCAAGCCCGGTGCGCGCTTGCTGGATGTCATTCGGTCACCGGACGTCAGGTCGCGGTGCTCGATCCGATCGCTGTGGAAACGGGGTTCGCCCGCAACGCGCTGCTGGATGATGGCGACCATCTGATTTACCCCCAGCGGCCGTCCACCGTGGAAGTTTTCGGGGCGGTCGCGCAGCCTTGTCAGGTGCCTTACCGAGCCCTGCAGGAAGTGCGTGCCTATGCCCGTGACTGCGCCATTCTTGGCGACGCCGAGGGTGATTATTTGTGGCTGATCCAGCCCGACGGCCAGGTTCGGCGCGTGGGCGTGGCGGCATGGAATCGTGAGGACGGCATCGTTGTGGCGCCCGGCAGCAAGATCCTGGTGCCGATCAGGAGCGACGATCTCGAGACGCCGACCCCTGAGCTCAATCAACAACTGGCCGAGTTTCTCGCCACTCAACCGCTGGCTGAGGTGGCCCCTTGAAGTGCCCGTTGAAGTTACGTTTTGCTGCTGCATTGCTCCTGCCCTGCGGATTGGCTCACGGTGAACCGCGCTACACCCAGAGTGATTTTGGTGGCGTCGGTCTGTTACAGACCCCCACCGCGCGCATGGCCCCGGCGGGGGAGTTGAGCGTCACGGCCAGCCGTACCGACCCTTATTCGCGCTACAGTTTTTCCTTGCAGCCACTCGATTGGCTGGAAGGGTCGTTTCGTTACACAGCGATCACCAACCGTAATTACGGCCCCGAGGACTTTAGCGACGGCCAGAGCTTCAAAGACAAGGCCATCGACTTGAAAGCGCGGCTTTGGGAAGAAACTCACTGGGCCCCGCAGGTCGCTATCGGCGCCCGGGATATCGGTGGTACCGGGCTGTTTTCCAGCGAGTATTTCGTCGCCAACAAGCGTTATGGCGACCTGGATTTCAGCCTCGGCATTGCCTGGGGTTATCTGGGTAATCGTGGGGATTTCAGTAACCCGCTTTCGATTTTGGGCAGCCAGTTCAACGACCGCCCACAGAGCACTGCAGTTGTCGCCAGGGCAGGGGACGTGAACACCAACGCTTACTTCAGGGGCCATCCTTCGTTGTTTGGCGGGATTGCCTATCAAACGCCCTGGGAACCACTGAGCCTGAAGATCGAGTACGAGGGCAACGATTACAAGAACGAGCCACTGGACAACCCGCTCAAGCAAGACCTGCCGATCAACGTCGGTGTGGTCTACAAGCTGGCCGACAGCGTCGACCTGAGCGCCGGTTGGGAGCGTGGCAATACGGCGATGTTCGGCATCACCCTGCACACCAACTTTGTCAGCCGCAAGGCACCGGTGAAGACCTATGATCCTCCCGCCGAGCGGCTGCCCGCGCAGGCACCGTTGACTCCGCCCGATCAAGTCAACTGGGCCGATGTCTCCAACCGGCTGCAGCAAAATGCCGGCTACAAGGTCAAACGCATTACCCAGCGCGGCTCGGAGTTGATGGTGTATGGCGAGCAGTCTCGCTATTTCTATTCGGCCAAGGCTGTCGGGCGGGCCAGCCGGATTCTCGATAACAGCGTCAATCAGGACATCGATTGGTTCACCTTGGTGAATCAGCGTTATGACATGTCTATCGAAGAAACCAGCGTGCCGCGGGAAACATTCCGCGCGGTGGTGAACAACGACCAGCCGCTGAAGGATCTGCACCGTACGACCGAGGTCAATCCGGCGACTGCACACCGGGAAACCACGCTCTATACCCAGGCGCTGGAACCGTTCAGCTATGGCTTGGGCCTGGGCTACAAACAGAATATTGGCGGCCCCAATGGCTTGCTCTATCAGTTCACCGCTGATGCCGATGCGGAGTACCGTTTCACCCGCAACACCTGGTGGAGCGGCCTGCTCAGCGTCAACCTGCTGAACAACTACGACAAGTTCACCTACGACGCACCGAGCGGGTTGCCGCGAGTGCGCACCGATTTGCGTCAATACCTGACCACCTCCGATGTGACGATGCCAACGTTCCAGTTCAACCACGCGGCGCAGCTGGATCGGGACTGGTATGGCATGGTCTATGGCGGCTATCTGGAATCCATGTATGCCGGGGTCGGCAGCGAAGTGCTGTATCGACCCACGGGGAAACGCTGGTCATTGGGCGCCGATCTGAACTTTGTGCGCCAGCGGGACTTTGATCAGGGCTTCGGCCTGCGCGATTACCAGACCATAACGGGTCATGTCACCAGCTATACTGAATTGCCCAATGACATGCTTGCAGCGGTCAGCGTCGGGCGTTACCTGGCACGGGACTGGGG
>NZ_JBFTMK010000688.1:0-2232 GCF_056396965.1 Pseudomonas sp. 05N434 | reverse complement strand
GGCAAGAACCTGCCGGTTCTGAAGCTCGGCAAATCGCAGGACCTGAAGGCCGGTCAGTGGGTCGTGGCCATCGGCTCGCCGTTCGGCTTTGATCACACAGTGACCCAAGGCATCGTCAGTGCCATTGGTCGCAGCCTGCCGAACGAAAACTATGTTCCGTTCATCCAGACCGACGTGCCGATCAACCCGGGTAACTCCGGTGGTCCGCTGTTCAACCTGGCCGGTGAAGTGGTCGGCATCAACTCGCAGATCTACACCCGTTCCGGCGGCTTCATKGGCGTGTCGTTCGCGATCCCTATCGATGTGGCGATGGACGTTTCCAATCAGCTGAAAAGCGGCGGTAAAGTCAGCCGTGGCTGGTTGGGTGTGGTGATCCAGGAAGTGAGCAAAGATCTGGCCGAGTCGTTCGGTCTTGAGAAACCGGCCGGTGCGCTGGTGGCTCAGATCCAGGATGACGGTCCGGCTGCCAAGGGTGGCCTGCAAGTGGGCGACGTGATCCTGAGCATGAACGGTCAACCGATCGTCATGTCCGCCGATCTGCCGCACTTGGTGGGTGCGCTGAAGGCCGGCTCGAAAGCCAATCTTGAGGTGATCCGCGAAGGCAAACGCAAGAATGTCGAGCTGACCGTCGGCGCTATCCCTGAAGAAGGCAAAGAGCTGGACGCCCAGCCTAAATCTGGCGCGGAGCGCAGCAGCAATCGCCTGGGTGTTTCCGTGGCCGAATTGACCGATGAGCAGAAGAAAGCCTACGACCTTAAAGGTGGTGTGGTAATCAAGGACGTGCAGGACGGTCCTGCTGCCCTGATCGGCTTGCAGCCTGGTGATGTGATCA
Organism: Pseudomonas sp. 05N434; assembly: GCF_056396965.1. Lineage (NCBI taxonomy): Bacteria > Pseudomonadati > Pseudomonadota > Gammaproteobacteria > Pseudomonadales > Pseudomonadaceae > Pseudomonas > Pseudomonas sp. 05N434. Next base: position 1,400 of record NZ_JBFTMK010000688.1, on the reverse strand, counting down.
CTCACCTGAACAACCAGGCGATCGGCTCCACGAAGGAGTTCACCGAGATCGCCAAGGCGTTGCCGAAGAACCGCTCGGTGTCGATGCGGGTTCTGCGCCAGGGTCGCGCCAGCTTCATCACCTTCAAACTGGCTGAATAAACCGGTTGTCGGCTGAATAAAAAACCGCCTCGAAAGAGGCGGTTTTTTTGTACCTGAATTTTGACCTCGAAGCGGTCAGCCCATCATGTCCTTGACCATGCGTTCCTGCTCCATCAGCTCGCGTTGCCGTGCGTCGATCCGCGATGACAGCGGGAAGTTGCTGCCCGCCTTGCGTTTGGCGAAGTCCAGTTGCTGGATCGCCTGGCGATAATCGCCGATCAGTGCGAAGTACTCTGCACGAGCTTGATGCAGGCCGATGATGTTGCCCGACAGGCCGCGAGTCTCGGCCACCAGGTACCAGACGTCCGGATCTTCGGGGCGGGTCTTGAGCAGGTTCTCCAGCGCTTTTTCCGCATCGGCTGCTCGATTCTGCTTGAGCAGCAGATCGACACGCACCTGATTCAGTGGGTAGTTGCCCGGATACTGAGTCAGCATCCGGTCAACCCGTGACTGAGCATCGGGCAGACGATTATTGGTGATGTCCAGATCGACCTGCGCCAGGTTGTAGATGATCTCGTTCGGCGACTTGGTCAGCAGCTGCTTGAGGTTCTCGCGAGCTTCATTCAGCTGGCCGCCCTTGATCTGGGCGATTGCCAGGCCATAGCGCGCGACGTCGTTTTTCGGGTTTTCATCGAGTTGGGCGCGGAAGCGCTTGGCACCCAAGCCTGGGGTTTCTTCATAGATCAGCTGCACGCGTGCACGAATCAGCTGATAACGCATGCTGTCTTCGATACCGCCCGGTTTGGCCTGTTCGGCACGGTTGCGGGTGTCGGCGATACGCGATTCGGTCACCGGGTGAGTCAGCAGGAATTCCGGCGGCTTGGCATCGTAGCGGTACTGGCGCATCAGCCGTTCGAACATGGTCGGCATCGAGCGCGGATCGTAACCGGCCTTCTCCAGATTCATGATGCCGATACGGTCGGCTTCCTGTTCGTTCTGGCGCGAGAACCGTCGTTGTTCCTGCATCGCCGCCGCCTGGGTGCCGGCAATGGTTGCGATCCCGGCATCGCCTGCGCCGGCAGCGGCAATCACGATCCCGGCCAGCAATGCAGCCATCATAGGAACTTGCATGCGTTGCGAGGCTTCGACACCACGGGCGAAGTGACGCTGCGACAAGTGGGCCAGTTCGTGGGCCAGGACCGAGGCATATTCGCCTTCGGTCTGGGCGTTGAGGAACAAGCCCCCGTTGACGCCGACGATCCCACCCGGCGCGGCGAAAGCGTTGAGCTGTGGGCTGTTGATCAGGATGAACTCCAGGCG
>NZ_JBFTMK010000687.1:0-2247 GCF_056396965.1 Pseudomonas sp. 05N434 | reverse complement strand
CCGTTATCGGTGATCCTGATGATCAAACCGCTGCCCGGATGTTCGTCCAGCATGACGTCGACGGCGCCGCCGGCCGGGGTGTACTTGATGGCGTTGTCCAGCAGGTTGCCAAACACCACTTCCCACTGTTCCGGTCCTCCGGCGACTTGGGCCTGATAATCCTCCAGCAGATGCAGGGAGAGACTGAGACCTTTGAGTTCGGCAGCCTTGCGCCAACGCTCGACAGCATTGAGCGCATTGTCATTCAACCCACTTGCCTGCCCGGCAATCTCGGCGGTGCCCTCCAGTTGCGCAAGGTCCAACAGGCCGAGAGACAGGCGCTTGAGCACCTGCATTTCGGCCAGCACATCACGACAGGTCTGGGCGTAATCTTCGGCGTGCCGTGGCCGCGCCAGAATGACCTCCAGCGCAGAGGTCACGGCAGCAATCGGCGTCTTCAGTTCATGGGAGGCGTTGGCGATAAACAGCCGTTGATGTTCCAGCACCTCCTGAACCGCCGCTTCCATTTGCGCGTAGCTGTCGAACAGCAGTTTTTCTTCCGCCGAGTGCGCCTCGAACACCACCCGGCGGGTGAATTCCGGCGGCTTCAAGGTGCGCAGTTGTCGAGCGAAATGGCGAAGGTTTCGGGTGGAGAGCGACACCACGATAAAACTGCCAAGCGTCGTCAACAGCAATATCCCTATCSCGGCCAGCGCCACCACCCGTTTGAAGGCGTTGACCGCATTGAGCACCGGTTGCGCGTTGGTGGCCACCAGCAGCCTGGCTTTCAGCGGGCCTTCGGGGCTGGCGCGCTCAAGGTCGCCCATCTGTGCGATCCATTTCTCGTGACCGACATCGAACAGGAACGTCTCTTCGTCGCCCGCGCGAACCTGACTCATGGCCTCGCGAAGCGCTTTGCGCATTGACGGCGTTGGTCCCCAGGATTCTTGCAGCATCTCACCCGATATCGATGACAAGTCAAAAAACAGGTCGTGATCGTGATCCAGTTCCGAGGCGAATTCACCCTGGCGCTGATAGACCAACTGCGCGTTTTCGACGCTGATCAGCGACTCGATGACGTCCGACTGGGTATCGAGATGGTGCCGCAGTTCATCGAGCCGGGTGGTTTGCACCCAATGACTCAGCCACACATAGCCGACGAACAACACACACGCCTGAACCACGAACAACGTGAGCGCGATTTTGATGTTCAGTGCCAGGTTACGCCACACGAAGGATCAACCCTTTGCCGCGAACGGTTTCAATCTCGACGTCGGCCCCAGCCAACTTGCGTCGCAGGCGATTGAGCAGCACGTCCAGGCTGTTGCTGTCCGGCTCGCTGTCGAAAGGGTAGAGCAACCCCAGCAATACCGTGCGGGTCTGCAACTGATTCGCCTTGCCGGCCAGCGCCACCAGTAGATTGTATTCCATGCCCGTGAGATCCAGCGGACGGCCGCCGATGCTGACCCGCAAGGTGTCGAGTTCGATGTTCAGATTGCCCAGTGTCAGCGATTTCGAGCCACGGGCGATCGAGYGCCGATAGAGGGCATTGAGCCGCGACACCAATTCGATCATTTCGAAAGGTTTGCTCAGATAATCGTCGGCGCCGCGATCCAGGCCCTGCACCCGATCCACTACTTCGCTTCTGGCCGTGACCATGATCACCGGCACGTCGTTGCCCTTGCCGCGCACCACGCCGAGTACTTCCAGACCCGATATCTGCGGCAGCATCCAGTCCAGCACCAACACGTCGTATTCACTGGCATCGGCATAGTACAAGGCCTCTTTGCCGTCCCTGGCCAGATCCACCACCCAGCCTTCTTCCTCAAGCCCGCGCTTGATGCTGTTACCCAGCAGGGCATTGTCTTCGGCCACCAGAACCTTCATCGCTCGCTTCCTGATCAGGCATTGCAGGCGTGCATTCATTGCATGTCCGGCACGCACTGGCAAGCCGTCGCACAGCCATGTGACTTCGTTAACAAGCGGTTCATTTTCGCTTCTTTAGACTGCCCGCCAGTGGTGAGCGAGCCCTTCGGCTTCGATTCGCTTTTCAGTCCCTTTTCTGGATTTCTTCCATGAGCCTTTCCAGTCGACGCCTGTCGTTCATCCTCCTGACGGGGCTGCTGGCCTGTCTGGTGGCTGCGACATTTTCCAGCCTGGCCACTCATGTGCGCTTCGGGCTGGAGTTTCGCGGTGGTTACGAGATTTATTACGTTGTGAACCCGGCACCGGGCAAAACCCGGCTCGCCAAGGATGACTTGTTGCAGA
>NZ_JBFTMK010000686.1:0-2253 GCF_056396965.1 Pseudomonas sp. 05N434 | reverse complement strand
ATATGGCATATCCATAGGAGGTAAGCTTGGATTTATGCCTCCCTTTGACTCAGCCTCGACAAAATCACCGCGAATTTGGTAAAGCTCTTGTGGAGTAATATTTCTGATCAGCGTTGCATCGGCTGGCACATCACCTTGATGAGAAACATTGATTTTCAGTGGGTCGCCAACCAAAAAAACTTTTGATTTTGAGTTTGGGCGAACAAAAGAGCGCCAATAATCATAGTTGATTAATGGGTCCGCCTCAGAGTCTAGCTCTCTGATAGAATATAAATTATCCGAGCCTTTATTCCCGGTGCGCGTAAGAAATCCTGCGAAGTAATCCTCTATAAATCGTGTAACGCCGCCTTTGCCTGTAGGGTATAACTCACGAATGTCGAGCTCAGGCGTTAATTTGCGAATCAACTCACCAAAAACAGCTCCTGTAATTGTTTTACCAGAACGGTTATCTAAGGAGACCTTGATCAGATTTACAGCGGCGTCCACTTCAGTCTGGTTCATTTCAAACCCTCAAAAGATAAAGGCCCGCCAATATGGCGAGCCTTTAATTTTATAAACTACCATCTTTAAGGAACTAAATTAGTAGTAAAATTCTTGCAAAATCTCCTATAGACTTTGTGCCAGTATAGGCGTCTACCTCTATACCGCGCTACCATGTCCGCAGAAGGTGCCGAATGGTCATCCAGTGCTCTCTAAAGCCTCCTGTCCCTTCGGTCGCATCGATCGATTGCTGACGTCGAAGGGGCACTGCATGTCAATCATAGCTCGAACGAAACCTCACATCAACTGAAGACACACCTTCCATGCATACTCTGCCAGTCTTCAGTTAGCGAGATAAAAATCGTTCTGGTGCCGAGAGCGCTTGTCATGGCGCTCGACCGATTAGCTTGCGCTCGGCTTGCCAGGCGTTGCTCATCAGCATTTCTCGGTCATTCCCTAATCGCTTCCAGACCAATAGGGCGGTGAGCCGATAGTAATACCGGGTGGCGTCGGAGTGGTCTTGCAGCTGATGTGTGAAAAACCAGCGGACATGCTTGAGCTGCCAGGTCCAGGGGGTATCGCGTTGCCATCGCTGTTGGATGGCCGCTTGCATGATCCGAGCTTGCCGTAGGTGTCGTTGCTGCGTGACCTTTGAGCCATTCAGTACGCCGCTCAGGAACAGTGCCATATCGAACGGCTTTGTCACGTTCGACCTCCAATGTAGGCCGAAACCACATCGATCCGGTTATGCCCGAGCTCTAGGCTTATTTGTTGGCGCGCCTGTTGATCAAGGTCGCGGTCAATGCGATAGCAGTGGCCACCATTGACCGGAGCGGCGTGCCCCGTGAGCTGCTCGTAACGTTCGCAGGCGTAGGCTGCGCGCAGTTCATGGAAACCCTTCAGCCCTTGTTCATGCAGCGTTTCTCGGGCGGGGAGCACGGTCTGTTGCAGAAACGCGGCGTAGCTTTCGTCGCGGGCCAGCAAGTTGCGGCTGCCGGTCGGCGATGCCTGACGAGCCAACTGCAGGGCCGCTTTCACCTCTTCCTTGGCCACAATCCATCGCGGCGCTGAAGCCCCTGAGCGGCCGCCTTTGGTGCCGTCCTGGATGTTGATGCGGCCTAAGTGTTCGGCTTCGCGGTGCAGTCGTGGCAGGTCAGCCAGGATCGCTTCGCGCAGGCGCATACCGGTTGTTCGGGCCAACAGGACAATCGCCGCCACCCGCTCGTGTTGCTGTTCGCCAAGCGCCTCGAGTACTCGCCGCACCTGTTGGTGGTCTTGGCCATCCGGCGCGCGGGTGCGTACGGTCGAACGCTGCTGTCCCAGCGCCTGACTCGGGCTGGCGATCCTCACGTCCTGATCACCGCGCAGCGCAGCGAGGGTGCGGTTGACGCTGCTCAGGCGGTTCTGCGCGGTCGCGATGCAGAGTTCACCTTGCTGGATCTGCTGGCGCAGATACGCGGCGTAGTCTTGCAGCGTCCGGCGATCGATCTGGCGCGCATCGTTGTAACCGGGGCCGCCCTCCGACCGACACCAACGCACGAACGCTTGCCAGCGATCGCTATGCGCTTTGACCGTGGCGAAGTGGCCGCCGGCAAACAGATCCTTGAGCGCTTGTGGGCCGGCGTAGCTCAGCTGGCGGCCATAGCCAAAGTTGCGACCATCACGCCGACCGACCAGAGCCATCATCATCACCGTTTTCGTTTGTTTGCAGAAAGAGCAGCAGGGCTTTCCAGTGGGGGCTGAGCCTGTCCACCTGCTGCCAGTGTGTCGGGC
>NZ_JBFTMK010000685.1:0-2264 GCF_056396965.1 Pseudomonas sp. 05N434 | reverse complement strand
GACTGGACCATCGGCCACGTACACGCCGGCGCCTTGGGCTGGGTAGCGATGATCTCGATCGGCGCCATCTACCACATGATCCCGAAACTGTTCGGCCGTGCACAAATGCACAGCACCGGCCTGATCAACGCGCACTTCTGGCTCGCGACCATCGGTACCGTGTTGTACATCGCTTCGATGTGGGTCAACGGCATCACCCAGGGCCTGATGTGGCGTGCAATCAACGACGACGGCACCCTCACCTACTCGTTCGTGGAAGCGCTGCAAGCCAGCCACCCTGGTTTCATCGTTCGTGCCCTGGGCGGCGCGTTCTTTGCCAGCGGCATGCTGTTGATGGCCTACAACGTGTTCCGTACCGTTCGTGCCTCGGACCCGGCTGAAGCTGAAGCCGCCGCCAAGATTGCTGTAGTTGGAGCTCACTGATGAAGCATGAAGCAGTCGAGAAGAATATTGGCCTGCTGGCCTTCTTCATGGTTATCGCCGTCAGCATCGGCGGCCTGACCCAGATCGTTCCGCTGTTTTTCCAGGACGTTACCAACAAGCCGGTCGAGGGCATGAAGCCTCGTACCGCCCTTGAACTGGAAGGCCGCGACATCTACATCGCCAACGGTTGTGTCGGCTGCCACTCGCAGATGATCCGCCCGTTCCGTGCTGAAACCGAACGCTACGGCCACTACTCGGTCGCCGGTGAAAGCGTCTGGGATCACCCGTTCCTGTGGGGTTCCAAGCGTACCGGTCCGGACCTGGCCCGTGTCGGCGGTCGTTACTCCGATGACTGGCAGCGTGCGCACTTGTACAACCCGCGCAACGTGGTGCCCGAGTCGAAAATGCCGGCTTACCCGTTCCTCGTGGAAAACAAGCTCGACGGCAAAGACACCGCCAAGAAAATGGAAGTCTTGCGCACGCTCGGCGTCCCTTACACCGACGAAGACATCGCCGGCGCCAAGGATGCTGTGAAGGGCAAAACCGAAATGGACGCGCTGGTGGCCTATCTGCAAGGCCTGGGCACCATCATCAAAAGCAAACGGTGATTTAGATGGATATCGGGATGATTCGTGGCCTGGGCACCGTTGTTGTGATGGTGGCCTTCATCGGTCTGGCGTTGTGGGTATTCAGCCCCAAGCGCAAGTCGGAGTTTGAAGACGCGACCTTGCTGCCTTTCGCGGATGATCCCGAAGCCATCAAGCACGTCGAGCAAGCTTCTAGGAGTAACAAAGAATGACTACGTTCTGGAGTCTGTACGTCACAGTCCTCAGTCTCGGCACCATCTTCGCCCTGACCTGGCTGCTGCTGTCCACCCGCAAGGGCCAGCGCGCCGAGCAGACCGACGAGACGGTCGGCCACTCCTTCGACGGGATCGAGGAGTACGACAACCCACTGCCGAAATGGTGGTTCATGCTGTTCGTGGGCACCATCATCTTCGCCCTTGGCTATCTGGTCCTGTACCCGGGCCTGGGTAACTGGAAAGGCCTGTTGCCAGGTTACAACTACCTGGATAACGAGAAGCAGACCGCGTTCGCCAACGGCCAGACCGGCTGGACCGGCGTCCACGAGTGGGAAAAGGAAATGGCCAGGTCGGACGCCAAGTTCGGCCCGATCTTCGCCAAGTTCGCTTCCATGCCAATCGAAGAAGTCGCCAAGGACCCGCAAGCCCTGAAGATGGGTGGCCGCCTGTTCGCCTCCAACTGCTCGGTCTGCCACGGTTCCGACGCCAAAGGCGCTTATGGCTTCCCTAACCTGACCGACGCCGACTGGCGCTGGGGCGGTGAAGCGGCAACCATCAAGACCACCATCATGGGCGGCCGTCACGCCGTGATGCCGGCCTGGGCCGAAGTGATCGGCGAACAAGGCGTCAGCGACGTTGCCGCTTACGTGCTGACCAGCCTCGATGGCCGCAAACTGCCGGAGGGCGCCAAGGCTGACCCGGTTGCCGGCCAGAAGCTGTTCGCTGCCAACTGCGTGGCTTGCCACGGTCCGGAAGGCAAAGGCACCCCGGCCATGGGCGCCCCTAACCTGACTCACCCGGCAGCGTTCATCTACGGTTCGAGCTTCGCTCAACTGCAGCAGACCATCCGTTACGGCCGTCAGGGCCAGATGCCTGCGCAGGAACAGCTGCAAGGCAACGACAAGGTTCACCTGCTGGCCGCTTACGTCTACAGCCTCTCTCACGGTGAGAAAGCGCCGGTGGCAGACGCCCAGTAAGGCAAACGCTCGATGCAACAAAAAAGGCCCCGCCAGTGATCTGGCGGGGCCTTTTTCATGGG
>NZ_JBFTMK010000684.1:0-2266 GCF_056396965.1 Pseudomonas sp. 05N434 | reverse complement strand
GAATAACGGCTAAACGAATGGCCGCCATTATCCGGCATTTGCGCAGTAAGTCTTGTAGGTGTCTGACGATATGTCGACACCAGTCCTTTTTAGTGGGCGATGGAGGGCTCAGTCGAGTATCAGATGCGGCAAGAACCGGCTCGAATCCTTGGTAATCAAGCTGTTGTCCTCACGCACGCCGATGCCAGCCGCCTGATCCCCGATCACCCAGGAGCCGATCAGCGTGTAGCTGTCGCCAAATTTCGGCAGCGGGGCAAACTCCTGAAGGATAAACGGCGCATCAGTGTAGGGGCCGTCCTCTTTTACGATCAGGCCATCGGCAGTTTGCAGCTCAATGTTCGCGCCTTCCCGTGAGAAGAATGGCTTGCGCACCCAACCTTTGGGCACCGCTTTACTCGGGTCGGAGTCCAGGTGCGCCGCGAGCAGGTTCGGGTGACCTTGGTTGAACTCCCACAGCAGCGGCAGGATGCCCTTGTTGGAGATGATGGATTTCCAGGGTGGTTCGAAAAACTGCGTGTCGCTCTGGGCAATTGCAGCGCCGAAGGGTTCGTGGAAGATGAACTCCCAGGCATGCAGTTTGAACAGGTGAGGGATCCAGCGATCCTCGAGGTCGACGAAACGTCCGTCACTGGTGAGGCCAATGTCTTCGATGTCGATGTGCCGCGATTCGATGCCGACCTTTTCCGCGACCAGGCGCAGGTAATCGGTGGTGCCCTTGTCTTCGACCGAGTCTTTCATCGAGGCGAAATAGAAGGGCTGTTTGAGCTGCAGTTGGGCAAAAGCCTGATGCAGCTTGGTGTCGATGCTGTTGAACTGGTCGGCGTGCCTGGGCAGCAAGCCACGCTCGATGCATTGTTCCAGCCAGCCCCACTGAAACGCCGCGGCCTCATACAGGCTGGTCGGCGTGTCGTAGTTGAGTTCCAGCAGCTTGGCTGGCCCGCTGCCGTTGTAGGAGAAGTCCATGCGCCCATACAGGTGCGGGTGGCCTTCGAGCCATGAAGTGCGAACCATGTCGAAGAACGGCGCGGGGATGCTCAGGCGCTCCAACAACTCTTCGCTTTGCACCACTCGCGCCACCAGGTCCATGCACATCTCATGAACTTCGGTGGTCGGGTCTTCGAGGTCGTTCTCGATCTGCTTGAGCGTGAACTGGTAGTACGCGCTCTCGTCCCAATAGGGTTCGTCGTCGATGGTATGGAACAGGAAGCCGAGGCTTTCGGCGGTCTGTTTCCAGTCATGACGCTCTGCGCAGAGGATTTTCTTCATGGCCTTGTTCCCTTAGCTACTCGAACCGCCAAAGCTCTTGCCTGATCCACCCCAGCCACTGCGTGCGCTGGCCTGGCTGCCGAACCCGCCGCGGGAAGTGGACGATGCAACGGACACCGGCTTGCTGCGAGTGATGGTGTCGGTGTAACTGCCACTGCTGCCGTAGCGCGCCTGATTGGACCTGTTGAAGGTTGAACCTGACGATACCCGCTGACTGAGTGTCGAGGACGAGTAGTCACCGCGATCATCGCGATAGCGGTAGACCGGTTCGGAGTAGTAGCTGTTGCGGTTGCTGCTGAGCATGTTGCCGATCAGCAGCCCTGTCAGCAGGCTACTGCCGGAGAAACCCGACCCTGCGGCATTCGCTTCCGATGCGGGCAATTTAGCCTTGGCCGCGTCCACTTCGGACTGCGTCACCTCGCCATCGGCACTCAGCTCGAAACCACCGAGCTTGGGGATGAATTTGCCGGCGGAATCCTGCTGGCACCAGTCGGCGACAAAGTCGGCGTTGCAATCAGCCTGGTTGTCGTACACCGGCGCAATGCTTCGATGCTGGGCCATGGCCTTCATATAAGCGTCAGAACAGATGTCGACCGGGAGCTTTTCATCGGCGCATTGCTGAACGGACTGGAAATTGTACTTTTTGTGTATCTCGTAGGTTTTTTCCGTCGGCCCGCAGCCTGATATGGCCATGGCGACCGATGCCGCCAGCGAGAGCTGAACGTACTTGCTTCGTTTCATCGCAATCTCCGTGGCGCAATCAGTTCTGGGAAGGGGTCATGCACGCGGCGTTCAACATGCCGACGCTGATGGCCACTGCCGCGACATAGATACCCGCAGCGATTTCGCCTTTCTTGATGCGTTCAGAGGCGCCTTTGAGCACCAGGCTGGTCACCAGGAACGCCAGCAGTTGTACGAAAGCGGCGATCACCGCCCAGACGACGAAGTCCAGAATGCTGATCGAGTAGGCGATCACATTGCTGGCCGGAATGGCGAATCC
>NZ_JBFTMK010000683.1:0-2274 GCF_056396965.1 Pseudomonas sp. 05N434 | reverse complement strand
CTCGGCAATACAGCGTTGAAAGCAGACTCGAAATGCTCATTGACTAAAGTCAACTCCGCTTTCTCGCCTGCTTTCGCCTTGTCTTGCCTTCGCTCGCTACGTTTTCAAGGGGACGGTGCGCTGGATATTTCTTTCCGGCGCGCGACCTGTAAACTCGCGAGCTTTGGCTCTGTGCTGTTGCGGCGCGGAGTATCGCATAAGTGGGCGCGTTGTTCGCCTGCTGTTTATCGACAGGCACAAACTCTTTCAATGAATCTGCTCAAATCGTTGGCCGCTGTCAGCTCTATCACGATGCTTTCCCGGGTGTTGGGGTTTGTTCGTGACACTCTAATCGCCCGTGCATTTGGTGCCGGAATGGCGACTGACGCCTTCTTTATCGCCTTCAAGCTGCCCAATCTGCTGCGGCGGATCTTCGCCGAAGGGGCATTTTCCCAGGCGTTTGTGCCGATTCTTGCCGAATACAAAAGCCAAAAGGGCGAGGAGGCGGCGCGAACCTTCATTGCCTACGTCTCAGGCCTGCTGACACTGGTACTGGCGCTGGTCACTGCGTTGGGCATGCTCGCCGCCCCCTGGGTTATCTGGGCCACGGCACCGGGTTTCGTCGATTCTCCTGAAAAATTCCGGCTGACAACCGATCTGCTGCGGGTCACTTTCCCTTATATATTGCTGATCTCCCTGTCGTCGCTGGCCGGGGCGATCCTCAACACCTGGAACCGCTTCTCGGTGCCAGCTTTCGTGCCGACCCTGCTCAATGTCAGCATGATCATCTTTGCAGTATTCCTGACGCCGTATTTCGATCCGCCGGTGATGGCGCTGGGCTGGGCCGTTCTGGTGGGTGGGCTGGCGCAGCTGCTCTATCAACTGCCGCACCTGAAAAAGATCGGCATGCTGGTACTGCCGCGTTTGAATCTGCGCGATAGCGGTGTCTGGCGGGTCATGAAACAGATGCTGCCCGCGATCATCGGCGTTTCGGTGAGTCAGATTTCGCTGATCATCAATACTATATTTGCCTCGTTTCTGGTGGCCGGCTCCGTGTCCTGGATGTATTACGCCGACCGCCTGATGGAATTGCCATCCGGCGTGCTGGGTGTGGCGCTGGGCACGATTTTGTTGCCGACCCTGGCCAAGACCTATGCCAGCCAGGATCGCCACGAATACTCGCGAATCCTCGATTGGGGGCTGCGCCTGTGCTTCATGCTGGTGTTGCCGTGCGCCCTGGCGTTGGGGATTCTGTCTGAACCGCTGACGGTTTCGCTGTTCCAGTATGGCCATTTCAGTGCTTTCGATGCGGCCATGACTCAGCGCGCGTTGATCGCTTATTCCGTCGGCTTGCTGGGGATTATCGTGATCAAAGTGCTGGCGCCGGGCTTCTATGCGCAACAAAACATCCGCACGCCGGTGAAAATCGCGATTTTCACCCTGATCGTCACTCAGCTGTTCAACCTGGTACTGATCGGTCCGCTGGCGCACGCCGGCCTGGCCCTGGCCATCAGCGCGGGTGCCTGCATCAACGCCGGCTTGCTGTTTTATCAATTGCGCAAGCAGCAGATGTATCAGCCGCAACCGGGTTGGGCGAAGTTCGGGCTCAAATTGCTGGTGGYGGTAGCGGTGATGTCTGCAGTATTGCTGGGTGCGATGCACTTTATGCCGGCCTGGGGGCAGGGGCCTATGCTTGAGCGGCTGCTGCGTCTGGGTGCATTGGTGATCGCAGGCGTCGTGGCGTATTTCGGCATGTTGCTGTTGATGGGCTTCCGTTTGCGCGACTTCAATCGCAAGGCCTTGAGCTGAAGACGTTATCTCGATAATCATGGGCGAACCGGCAGTTTTGTCGGCTCGATTACTTTGGGTTACGGTGTTGCCTGTCGTCGGCCGCCGGGTGTGGTTATAATCGACCACTTTATGRGCAAGAAGCGCGTTATGCAGCTGGTTCGAGGTCTCCACAACCTGCGCCCCCAGCATCGGGGCTGTGTCGCCACTATTGGCAACTTTGACGGTGTTCACCGTGGCCACCAGGCTATCCTGGTCCGGCTGCGAGAGCGTGCGCTCGAGTTGGGCGTGCCCAGCTGCGTGGTGATTTTCGAGCCGCAGCCGCGGGAGTTCTTCGCTCCGGACACCGCCCCGGCCCGTCTGGCCCGCTTGCGGGACAAACTGCAGCTGCTGGCCGAAGAGGGTGTCGACCGGGTGTTGTGCCTGGCTTTCAACCATCGCCTGAGCAAACTCAGCGCCAGAGAGTTCGTCGATACCATTCTGGTGGACGGCCTCGGGGTGCAGCAT
>NZ_JBFTMK010000682.1:0-3280 GCF_056396965.1 Pseudomonas sp. 05N434 | reverse complement strand
ATGGTGGCTCCCTCTGGCAGCTCGGTGCCCAGTTCCCGCAGAACGGTGCGCCCTTCGCGGACCAGGCGGGCACGGAATTCGAAGCCCTTGTACCACTCCGGCGGCAGGCCGAGGACGGGCCAGTTGGTGCAGGAGCACAGGCTGCAGACGATCACGTTTTTCAGCGTGGAAGTGTCTTCCAGGGCGACGATGTATTCACCTTGTGGGCCGGTATAGCCGAATTGCGCGCAGGCAGCGGTACCGTCCTTGAGCAGCAGTTCACGAAACTGCGGGTCGACCCAGGCCTTGGCCACCACTCGAGCGCCATTCTCCGGGCTCCAGTCGTGGGCCATGAGTTGGGTCAGCTGTTCGATATAGCCGTCGGGAATCAGCTCCTTTTGCTTGAGCACCTGGAATAGGGCGCGGGCTCGCTCGCCTGGGGTCGAGGTGGTTTTTTCATCGGTGTTCATCAGTTAACTCCTCATCGTTGAGCGTTTAAGCAGCGCCTGGGGTGTTTGTTTTTGTGCGCTGCGCGGGGACCGACCGGTTAATTGTTTTTCCAGTCAACGGACGCTTCGAACGCTGCGGCCGCCTGGTAAATCGTGCCTTCGGCATAGTGCTTGCCCACCAGCATGAGCCCGACCGGCAGGCCGTCCACCAGCCCGCAGGGAATCGACATGGCCGGATGGCCGGTGATGTCCTGGGCTGAGGCGTTGCCGATCATTTCCAGCGCCCGGGCCACRTATTCCGTGATCGAGCAACCGGGTTCCGGATGAGGCTGGGCGATGATCGGCACGGTCGGCATCACCAGCAGGTCGTAGCGCGCCAGCGCCGCGTCGTAACCGGCCCGGGCCATGCGTGYGAGATTCTGCGCCTTGGCGTAGAAACGGCCGTTGTAGTGCTTGATGCCGTATTCACCGACAAACATGCACAGCTTGAGAGACGCGGACAGCTGATCCGCCTGCTCGCGCCACCCGGCTTGCTTGTCCAGCAACGTGAGGTCGTACAGGCCTTTCCAGTTAAAACCGGCGCCATTGCCGTGCATCATCTGCATTGTCAGGCCTTCACAGCCGATGGGGAGCCACAGCGAGCCGGCGATCTTGTGCTCCGGCACGGAGACTTCCTCGACATGCGCGCCGAGCCGCTCCAACTGGGCGATGGCGTTACGCACCGATGCAGTTACGCGCGGGTCCTGGTTGGCCAGCTGGAAACCTTCCTGCAGGATGCCGATCCTGAGCCCTTGCACGCCACGGTCCAGGTAATCGCTGTAGGTGTCGACCCGGGGCGCGGCCTGGCGTGGGTCGAGGCCGTCGGCGCCGGCCATGACTTCCAGCATCAACGCGTTGTCGCGCACGTTGGCCGTGATGGGCCCGGCATGGTCGATGGTCGCTTCGATCGCCATGATCCCGGTGTAGGGCACCAGGCCGTGGGTCGGCTTCATCCCGTAAGTACCGCAGAATGCCGAAGGAATCCGAATGGAGCCGCCCTGATCGCCGCCGACCGCGAGATCCACTTCGCCGGCGGCCACCAGTGCCGCGCTGCCGGAAGAGGAACCACCGGAGGCGAAACCCTGACGATAGGGGTTATGTACCGGTGCGGGGTCAGAGGTGTGACTGCCACCGGACAGGCAGTAGTGCTCGCACGTGGCCTTGCCGAGAATGGTCGCCCCCGCATCCAGTAAGCGCGTGACCACGGTGGCATCGAACGACGGGACGAAACCTTCGAGTGGCGCGGCACCGTTCATCATGGGGACGCCGGCCAGGGCGATATTGTCCTTGAGCGCGACGGTTTTGCCCGCCAGCTTGCCTTGCGGTGCGCCGTTGACTTCGGTGCGGTAATACCAGGCGTTCAAGGGGTTGTGGGCCGCCGAAGGGCGGTAGCCGGAACTGCGCTCGTAACGGACGGGCGGCACGCAATCGGGCAGCTCGTCGATCAGGTCGTAGGCGTCGAAGCTCGACTGCATCAGGGCCAGGTATTCACTGGCTTGTTCACGGCTGAGCTGCATGTGCAGGCCGTTCGCGATGTCCAGTAAGTGTTCAAGGGTGGGACGAACGATTGCCATGGTGGGGCTGTCCTTATCGTGGTGGCCTGGGGTTCAAGATAATCCGTGCCTCTGCGCGGTGGCTTGGTTGAAAAAGACACCGACTTGGTTGGTCCTGGGGGGTGACGAATTTGGTGGCTGTCAGGCGGAAGTTGGTGGTGCCCATTTCGTCGTCCTGGTTGACACGCGCGACGCTGGTTTCACCGCCCCAGGTACGCCCGAAGCCGACGCCGAATGCCGTGGTGGGGTCTGGCATGTAACGGCCCATCACCTGGGCAGCGTAGGACACGTCCTGCTTGAGGCGGTCGCCATTGGCGCCGTAATCGGTGTTATCGCCATACCAGGTTGCACCGCCGACCAGGTCCATTGCCCACTTCTCCGTGAAGTGCTTGACGTAGGCGCTCTGCAGCTCGAATTTCCAGCGGTTCTCACCGAGGTTGAGCGCGTCGTTCTTGTCGTAGGTACCGGAAGGGACATACACATAGGGGGCGATACTGAGGGTGTCGCGGGCTTCATTGAGCCGCCACTTGACCGGCGCGGTGAGGATCAAGTCGCCGACGCCCCGGGTACTGCCGAGTGTCGAGGCATCGCCGCCAGTGGAAACGTGCCCGAAGGGCAGGAGGAATTGCGGGTCGATGGTGACCGTTTCACTCAGCGCGTACACATGGAGCAGACGCAGGATGCCGACGTCCGAGCTCAACCTGAAGTCCGAGCTGGCCTTATGGCCATTGGCGTAGGCCGAGTCTGTGGTGGAGTGCTGGTAGTAAATCGCGCCGATGGTAGCGCCGACCGGGTATTGCTCGTAATCGCCAGGGGCCACCTCGCCAGCGTTCGCGTGGAGTACGGGCAACAGCGTGGAGAGTGTCAGCAGACGGATCTTATTCATCTTTTATTCCTTGCACGGCAAGGCCGTGCCACCCGGGCAGGGCGGCAAAACGGCAGAAATTGGGGGGGGGTTAGACGCCGACCAGATTCAGGATGCAGGCGATTGCGCGTCGCGCAGCATTCCGGTCTGCGGGTGACAGTTGATGTACTCGAACACCTGGCTCTTGGCGTCCGACACCGACACTTCGTGGTACAGCCGCAATTTCTTCAGGCCCGCCGCGACACGGAAGAAGGTCACGAAAATTCGCAGATGGGTGGGGTGGGATTCCGCCCAGCGTTCGAGCTTCTCGATCGAGCGCCAGTGACCGATGTTGTAGCTCACGTCGAGGAAGTTGCCGTCCAGGTCGATATTGCGCACGAAGCGGTTGCTGTAGC